>JAFTDZ010000271.1 GCA_017453885.1 Clostridia bacterium | reverse complement strand
GAAACGATCGGCAGGCTGTGCGTTATAGGTTGCGATCTCAACGAGGCGGCAGTCGCGGAACTGTTCGGTATATAAAGGTGCGGATATGGCAAGGGAAGTTCCCGTATATATGTTTCTCGGCTTTTTAGAGTCGGGCAAAACGAGTTTCATTCAGGAAACGCTTGAAGATCCCCGCTTCGATACCGGCGATAGAACGTTGGTACTTCTCTGCGAGGAAGGCGAGGTGGAATTGCAGCCCCGCCACTTCAACGTTGCCGACGTTTATATCGAAACTGTGGAAAACGAGGAAGACCTCAACGAGAAAAACCTCGGCGACCTGTTGAAAAAGTACCGCGCGGACAGGGTCCTCGTCGAATATAACGGAATGTGGGCGCTCAAATCTTTCTTCGAAGGAATGCCCAACGGCTGGATGGTAAACCAGATAATGACCTTTTTCGACTCGAATACCTTCCTCAATTACAATGCGAATATGCGCCAACAGGTTTTCGACAAGATAGAACTTACCGACCTCGTGGTGTTCAACCGCTTTGACGACGAGATAGGCAAAATGGCTCTCCACAAAGTGGTGCGCGCCATTTCCCGCAGGCCGCAGATAGTTTACGAGTACCCCGGCGGACTTGCCGAGGCGGACGACATCGTCGATCCTCTCCCGTTTGACGTGAACGCCCCCGTTATAGAGATAGCGGATAAAGATTACGCGCTGTTCTACCGCGATCTTATCGAAAACGTTAAAAATTACGACGGGAAGAAGGTGAAATTCAAGGGCATCGTGGCGAGGGACAGAACGCTCCCTTCGGATACTTTTGTGTGCGGTCGCCACGTTATGACCTGTTGCGAGGCAGATATAGCCTATAAAGGATTGGTTGCCGTTGCGGAAGGGCCGGCGGATCTCAAAAACCGCGACTGGGTGGTTATTACCGCGGAGATAAAATATACCTTTCATAAACTTTACGGGGCGAAAGGGCCCGTGCTTTTCGTGCGCGATATCATAAAGAGCAACCCGCCCGAAGAAAAGGTGGCTACTTTCTTTTAGTCGCCTTTTTCCCGCAAAAACAAGCAAAAAGGGGAATTTATGTTCGGCTTAAAACACATAATAATTTTAATTTTTTGCGTTGCCGCGTGCGTATGCGGCGCGATATTTTTAAGGAAACTGAAGCTTAAAACCTGGTACAGGATACTGCTTTTCGTGGGTATCGTATCCGAAACCGTAAAGATAGTTTATTACGTAAGGGCGAATGAAGGCGTTTACGGCGGGTATCTTCCAAAAACCGATCTGCCTTTCCAACTATGTTCCATACAACTTCTGTTCATCGCCCTGCTGAATTTCACGAAGAGCGAAAAACTTCACCGCTTTTTACTGGCGTTTATGTTGCCCACCTGCCTTATCGGCGGCGCCGCGGCTATACTTATCCCTACCTCGTCGTCGCTTTCCGCCTGGCCGATAACTTTTCAGTATTTCATCTACCACTCCGTAATAATAACTTTCGCGGTGTATTTGTTCGGTTGCAGGGAGATAAAGTGGGAAATAGGGGACTATTTCAACGCCCTTAAAATGCTTGCCCTTATGGCGTTCATAGCCGTTTATCTCAACAGTATGTTCTTCGACCTCGGCGGTTATGAAAAAATCGACGGAGTTGAACAGGTTGTTTTCGCTCGCCGCGTAAACTTCATGTACGTGGTCGATCCGCCGGCAAGCGGTCTGCCGCTTCTCAATAAAGATCACGGTTGGCTGGTTTACATAATAAATTATGCCTGGATAGCGGTAACGGCTCTCACGCTATGCTATATCAAACCCGTGGTAAAGGCGATAGCGGCTAAAATTTCCCGCAAG
>JAFTDZ010000270.1 GCA_017453885.1 Clostridia bacterium | reverse complement strand
TTGCCGTTTCAATGGATTACGAACAGAGGCAGTTGCATCATATCGCGCGAGCCAACCAGGAAATCAGCACTATGATAACCGATCTCGACAGTTCCAAAGATCATTCAAGCCTTTGGAAAGGTTTTACCACGGGCGAAGTTTTTCTGTCCGTTAAGTGCGACGGTTACAAAGGTTCTCATGCAGGCTTCGTTATAACCGAAATTATGGGTGAACCGGTTACATCCGTAGGCGAATTTGAAAGATCCGCGCCTTACGTTGAAAAAGATTTCCGTGAATACGCGGAAAACGACCTTCCTTACGGCGTGGTGAACGTTCCTTACCCGCTTTTCAAGGCTGAAGGAAAGAGCGTTTATTTCCGTAACGTTACGTTAAAGGAAAAAGTTTATCGCGATTATTATGGGGAAAAAGTACAGATGAAAATAACCGACGGAGCGTTCATTCCCGACGTTGCGGGAACTTACACCGTTGAACATACCGTTACCGATGCGCTAGGGAACGTTACCGTGGGGCTTTACGATATAGAGGTAAGGCGAGAAAAGGCCGCTATAACCGTTTCCCTCGCGGAAGATGCGATAAGCAGCGGCATTGCGGGGAATCTTATAGATCTTCCTGAAGTATCGAGCGAAGGCGGCAGCGGAAAACTTGTTATAAATTACAGTGTTTCGTTTGGCGGAAAAGCCGTTGAAGTTTCGGATAAAAAATTCAGACCCACGATAGAAGGTACTTATATAGTTATTATAACCGCAACCGATTATCTCGGTGATTTCGGAGAAAGCGAATATTTTGTTAACGTTTCCGCCGGCAATGCGCCTGTATTTACCGATGAGATAGTTTTGCCGAGATATTTTATTTCCGGCAATGTTTACGAATTGCCTGTGGTGAACGCTTATAACTTTACCGACGGAACAGGTAGCGTCGTTCCCGTTTCAATTTCATATCTTGACGGGGAAATGAAGAAGAAAGCGCGAGGTAATAAAATAACTCCCATTGCCGTTGACAGCGGCGATATAACTACGGTTTATTATACAGCTACGCTTAACGGGGTTAAAACGGAAAAACAGATGGATGTTCCTACAATAATCGTCAGGGATGATATGGGAAATATAAAGATCGGAAACCTCTTTTATACCGCCGGTGGTAACAGAGTAAAAGTGGACGAAGACTATCTTACTTTTGTTGCCGGGCAGAACAATTCCGAATTCGAATATGTCAATCCCGTAACGGTACACGATATTGACGTAAGATTCAGCGGGGTTGCGGGCGCAACGAATTTCTCTGCGGTAACGTTGAAACTTACAGATTCGTTAAATCCCGTACAAACGCTCACGTTTACTTTTACGGTGGGCGCCGAAACAAAATTTTACGTAAACGGAGACAAGAGCAACGTTTACGATGTTAAAAAATCTTTTGCAAACGAATCAGATATTTTTTCGCTTTCCGTAAACGAACTGAATCATACTGTAAAATTCGATAGGACCAGCGCGATTTCCGTACCTATAGAAACCTATCTGAACGGCGGGGAATACAAGGGCTTTACCAGTGGTTACGCATATATGAGCGTTATAATAGAAGGTTCTAACGGATTTTCGGAATTGAGGATGAGAAGCCTGAACGGTAAAGTGTTATTTGCCGACGATTTCGATTATATAGGACCGAAGATCTCTATTCTCGGTAGTTACGGCGGTAGCGTAGGTAAGGGCACGGTGTTTACCGTTCCTAAAGTTTTATCGTGTGACGTTATCGATGGCATAAGAGAAGTTATGCTCACGGTAAAATGCCCGTCCGGTAAATTTGCTTGCAGTAACGACGGAGTGGAACTCAACAACGTCAAAGCGAAGGAATACGCTTTAACGCTTACGGAATACGGTAGTTATACCGTTTCTTTCTCCACCGTTGACGCCGACGGGATACCTTCTAATTTCTCAAGCAAAATAAACGTGGTAGATGAAGAAAAACCGGTGGTGAGCATAAACGGGACCATACCTACGTTGGGTGAAGTGGGTAAGAAAATTACCTTGCCGCAAATAACTGCGAAGGATAATTACGACGAGGTTACGGAAGTATATCTCTATATGATCTCACCTACGGGATATATGTTCAAATTGAATACGAGAGCGTTTGTACCCGACAGAGCCGGTATATATACGATAAGATATTACGTTAAGGATAAAGCGGGCAATCTCGTGATAAACAGTTTTGATATAACCGTAAGGTAAAGGAGGATAAATATGAAACGTAGAATCATTATTTCGTTTTTCTGTATCATTCTGGCAATATTATTCTCGCTTTCGGGTTTTGCTTGCAAGAATAAAAATGATAGCGGCAAAAACGGTGAAGGCAATAGCGAACAACCCGCGGCGGAGAATATTGTGCCTACCGATTACAACGAAATTTCCGATTATACGGAAGGATTGCATATATTCAATAAAACGGCTACGGAAAAGATTTTTATCAAAGAAAAGCAAACGGATTACGTTATTGTTATACCAAATGAGGATAACGAAACGGTTTCCACCGCGGCGGCGGAACTCACCGCTCTTTTGCAGGAGGCTGCCGGTGTAAATATGGCGGTGTACCGTGAATCCGCATTGCCCGCGAACTCAAAATATATATCTCTCGGAGACACGGCGCTTTCATACGGCGTGCTTATCGATACGAGAATAAACAGCAACGGATATATTATAAAAACATCCGGTGAAAATATTTATATCAAATCAAAAGGCGATCACGGCGTTTTGTGGGGTGTTTACGAATTTTTGGCACAAACGGTCGGTTATAACTGCGTCGCTTATAATGAATGGTCTTTCGATGCGGATACCTCGAATGTTCCGTTATACGATTTAGATATAGTGGATTCGCCCGATTTTGAACTCCGCATCGCAAACAACGGCTGTATATATAACAATGAATCTTTGGCGCATAAATATAGATTTTTACTTCCGCACAGGGACGTTTATTTACAGGACAGCGAAGTGGAAGCGTATCATAACTTCTTTGAATATATTCCGAAAAGGTTATACGAAAGTACGCATGACAAATGGTATTCGGTTGACGGTACGCAATTGTGCCTTACCGCTCACGGAGATAAAGCGGAATACGATGCGCTCGTAAACGCTGTTGCGGAACGAATGGAAGCCGTTATTCAGAAAGATACGATGAACAGAATGGTGTTAACATTTACCCAACAGGATATAAACACCTGGTGCGAATGCGATCATTGTAGAGCGCTCAAAAATAAATACGGCACGGATTCTGCAAGCCTTATAATGTTTATGAACGACGTCGTACCTAAAGTTGAAGCGTGGAAAGAGGTAAATTATCCGGAAAAGGACGTAACTTATTCCATATTTGCTTATCAGAGAACGTTGAACGCGCCTGCTAAAAAGAATGCGGACGGAACTTTTTCTCCGATAGATCAGAACGTAGTTTGTCATCCGAAGATGTCGATATTATACGCGCCGCTTTATCAGGAACTCGTTTACGGTGTGGATCAGCCCGAAAATAAAGCAATGTACGATAACATAATGGCGTGGAGAGCGGTATGCGAAACTTTCGGATATTGGGGGTACACCGTATATTACACGCACACGAACCTTATGTATAACTGCTTTACGGCAGCGCAGGATATTTACAAATTCTTATTGAACGAACTCAATCCGCGTTGGATTTTCGATCAGGGGCAGAATTTTGCGCCTAACCATACCGGTTTCATATATTTCAAAATGTACTTGGAATCGCAATGGCAGTGGGACGTAAACCGCGATTACCGCGAATTAAAGAAAAATTTCTTCCGCTCTTTCTATCGTGAAGCGGCTGAACCTATGATGAAATTTTACGAGGAATACGCCACGCATATGTATCACGTTTATAAGGAGATGAAACAGGGAATGACCGTGTATTCTCACGTTAAATTTGACGACGAAACTTTCCCGTTCCGTATGATACAGCAGTGGCTCGGTTATATTGAGGAAGCGAAAGAAGCGGTGAAAAAATACGAGGATGAAAACGCGCCTCTTTATAAAATACTTTACGAGAGGATTAATCTCGAAAGCATATCGCCGAGATATATAATCTGGAAGTGCCACAAAGATAAATATTCCACTACGGAGTGGGAAGCTTTCATCGACGCGTATAATCGCGACGCGGATATGTACGGCATCAAATACGATATAGTTGACGGCTGATAAGCAATCCCCGCTATTACGGGTAGCGGTTTATATATAAAAAAATAAAATAAAAGGAGCAAAAAGATGAAGAAAATTTTAATAGCCGTTTTGGCTATGGCTGCGTTATTCTGTTTTTCTCTTACCGCTTGCTTGAACGAGGTCGGTAATGAAAGCGAAAATAACAGCGCAAACGAGCAATCGACTGTAGAGAAGAACCTATTGCTCGATAAAACGTCGGCTTCCGCAACCGTGTTTGAAACAATAACGCTCACAGCAACTACCGAAGGCATAACCGAAGCGGTAGTATGGACTACTTCAGATCCCGCCACTGCGGTAGTAAACGACGGTGTTGTAACCGCGCTCAAAGCAGGCGAAGTCACCATAACCGCCTCGGCGGAAGGCAAGAGTGCCGCGGCACAGGTAAGTTTCACCGCGCCCACGGAAACTTTCACCGTTGGTTGTAATTACGATGAATTAGTGATAATGTGTGGCGAAACGAGAAGGATATCCGCATGGTCGGAACTCGGTGGAGTGGAATTTGAAAGCGAAGCCGTTGCTTATTCTTTCGCCGTTACGAATCCTGCGGTCGTTTCCGTAAACGACAAGGGCGTTGTAACCGCGCTCGAAGCGGGTAATACAACCATTACCGTAAACGGCACGGTAAAGGGAATAGAACTTATTCCCGCCGAAATAAGCGTTACCGTAACGAATCATATCGAAGTGCTTTCCGGCGCGGAAGATGATACCGTTACGATCTACTCTTACGAAGGCAGGAATGGCGATAAGGCCACCACTTACACCGTTACTCCCGTTTTGAAGGTAAACGGCGAAGAACAGGAGAATGCCGAATTTACTTACACTACGGAAGGCGATGCGGCTACGATAGACGCTTCCACCGGCATAGTTACCGCAGTTAAAACGGGTATATTAAAAATTACCGTATCCTATACAGAACAAGGCGGAAGAACCGTAAAAACCGCTTTGTACGTTTACGTGGAGAAACCCGTTTATGAAATGACCTTTGCGGAAACCGCAGTAATAGGTTTATTTAACGGCTTCAAACCCGTCGATTTCGGTATCACCGACGAATTTGAAGCTATAAGTGTTGACGAAAACCGCGTGGAATACACAGAATCCGAAGGTCTCGTTAAGTTATCGGCGGAAGGTCTTTATTCTGGGAAGGGCGTTTCGATAGCGGTCGAAACGGATAATGAAATAATCAAATTCGTCGCCGATATTTACGATTACGTTATAGCGAGCGGCGCCGAACTCGAAGCGATGCACAACGTTATAGCGGGTGAAGGCAACGCATTTTCCGGCAGAACAATAGCGATAGTTTCCGATATAGATTGCGAAGGATTGTCTATCGCCACTAACGTTTCTATGTTCAAAGGAACTATCGACGGAACGGGGCACACTCTTTACAACGTAACGCTCGGCTCACGTTGGTTCGAAAACACGAACAACGCAACGTTCAAAAATCTGGCAATGGTAAACGTAACGAGAAACGGCGGCGGTGGCGGCGTACTCGTTCTCCAATCCGATATTACGTCGTATGAAAACCTGTATATTCAGGGCATATTCACCACGGCTTCCGATCAGGGTGGTTTGTTCAACACCGGCGACGGCACGTTGAATAACGTTATCCTGCAGATCGAGCATCCGAATCACAATCCCGCACACGGCAGATTCTGCACCGCCGGCGTTGTGAACGCCTCAAACTCCTATTCGATAGCGAGAAAGGCGAGCGATATACTCGCATTACAGAGCGAAGATTATCACAGCACTTTTAACGATTGCGGAATGTATAACGGTCCTGCGGCTTTCGCGGAGAACGTGGATACCATCAAAGCCGCTTTCGACGAGGAAATATGGACGGTTACCAACGGTATTCTCACTTTCAAAACAGCGAAACCCATAATGGATAGTTTGTTTGTCGTGGAAGAATCCATATCCATAACCAATACGGAAACCGTTCTTTATAACGATAACGATATAGCAATCACTACCGATAAGAGCGGAATAATAGATTATTCGCTGAAAGAAGCAGTCGATGGTGTTACCTTATTCGGCAACAAAATATCCGCAAACGACACAGCGACCGGTTCCGTAACAGTCGTTGCAAAATGGGAACATCCCGTATATAATGTTTCCGTTTCCGCCGAAAAGACATTTACTATCAGTAAAATAATAAGAGTAGATCTCGAACAGGTCGAATATATCATGCAGGACGGCGCCTTCACTTACGATTTGAATAGCAGCGGTATAACTGCCGTAACGAGCGTTAAAATAGGCGATACCGCGATAAGCGATTATACCGTTTCCGAAAACGTTATAACCGTTCCGGCTTCCGATTTCTTCGGCAACGTTCAGAATGTTCAGATAGTGGCGGAGTCCGCCGATGGTACGAAGATAATTAACTTACCCGTTTACGCTATCAATTACGTAATAAGAAGCATAGCCGATTACGAGAATATAGTAAACGTTCTTGCTGCTGAAAATAATAAGTACACCGGCAGAGTTATGGCGCTCGATGCCGACCTTATCGTGAACGGCAGACTTTCGAGCGGCGCTTCCGGTTATTCGTTCGACGGCACGTTCGACGGGCGCGGACACACTATTTACGGCGCAACGTTGAGCGCGAGAACTTTCCTTTATTCCACTTACGGTACCTTCAAGAACATAGCGTACGAAAATGTAACCCTTGCGGAAGGTTTCTACGGCGGTTTGTTTTTTGCCGACCAGACCGGCGGAAATGTTACCATTGAAAACGTTTACGTTCACGCGGCAAGAGTAACGAGCGCGGGGTTATTCTCGAATATGTTCCAGGATAAAGCGACGATGACGACTGTGAGAAACGTTGTAATAATCGTTGACGATAATTACACGAATACTTCCGTTATAACGAAATACGGCTATCCCATATCCGAAAACGTATTCGTTTATTCGCCCACCGCAACATATCTTTACGATTCACGCGGTACTGACGGTTGGGCTGACGAAACCACCAACGTAACCGGATTGTATAACGATCTCGATGCATTCAAGGCGGCTTTGGCAAACGCTTCCGGTTTCTCTTCGGATATATGGACTACCGTTGATGGTTACCTTATGTTCAAGAGCGCGGTCAACGTTATAAAGAGCCAACTTATAACCGTTAACGATGCAAACCTCGTAAGCGGCACGAGCGTAACTCTCTCCGGTTGCGGTACGTTCACTCTTAAAGAAGCGGTAAACGGCGTAAGCATAAGCGGCAACGTATTGAACGCGAGCGGCGAAATAGAGGCGGGTACTGTAACCGTAGTTGCAACTCACCCCGTACTTACAAGCCTTACGTCTGAATACACGTTCACGCTCGTTCCCGCAACGGTGGAGAACGCGGCGCAAGTCGAATACTTCATGCAGGACGGATCGTTTACTTACGATCTCACTTCAAGCGGAATAACTTCCGTAACCAGCGTAAAAGTGGGCAATACTGAGGTTAGCGATTACACGCTTTCCGAAAACGTACTCACTATCCCCGTAACCGACTTCTTCGGCAACGTTCAGAACGTTTCCGTTTTAGGTTCTACCGCAACGGGAGCAAAAAAACTCACCGTTCCCGTTTACGCTATAAATTATGTTATAAGAAGTGTAGCGGATTATGAAAATATCGTAAACGTTCTTGCTGCTGAAAACAACAAGTACACCGGCAGAGTTATGGCGCTTGACGCCGACCTCGTGGTGAACGGAACGTTATCTACGGGCGCATCCGGATATTCTTTCGACGGAACGTTCGACGGCCGCGGACACACCATCTACGGCGCTACGGTAAGCGTAAGACCTTTCCTTTATTCCACGAACGGAACGTTCAAGAATATAGCGTACGTAAACACGACGGTAGGCGCATTCTACGGTGGACTGTTCTTTGCGGAGCAGTTAGGCGGCGGACACGTAACGTTTGAAAACATTTACGTTCAGGCGGTAAGCCTCGGCGACAACGGCAGCGACGGTAATGGTCTTTTCGGGCGTATGTTCCAAAATATAGCCGAATTGACAACGGTCAGGAACGTTGTTGTAACGATAGATTCCACTGCGAAAGCCGCGGTAATAACCGATTACGGTTATCCGGTTTCCGAAAACGTATTCGTGTATTCGCCGACGGCAACGTACCTGTACGATAAACGTGGCGAAAGCGGCTGGGCTGACGAAACTACCAACACTACGGGATTGTATAACGACCTTGACGCGTTCAACGCGGCTTTAACCACGACCGACTGGACTATAACCGATACTATGATAGGCAACTTCTCCAAAGATTATTGGAAAGTAGTCGATAACAAACTCACTTGGAAAGGTTTGAATTAAGTATCGGATCAAACTGAAAAACAGGTTATTTGATGGGCAAATTCCGCAAATTGCGGAATTTGCCCTGAAAACCGCCATTGTAAAAACAAAAAGAGGACTTATTATGCTAAAAACATCTTGTTCCAATTCACATTTTATCGACGTATTCGGGGATAAAGGTTCGCTCGTGAAAATGAAGGAATGCGGCTTCGATACTGTAGATTACGGGCTTTGCGCCTATCAGGATCTTACCCTTCACGGATATGAGAACCCGAAAACGTTTATGTTTTATAAATCGGATGCGGAAATAAAAGCGTATTTTACCGATATAAAACACATTATGGACGATTGCGGACTTCCCTCGGAGATAGTTCACGCGCCGTATTATTTTTTCGCCTCGCCCGATCAATGCGTGGAAAAGGAATTTATAGAGATTTTCCTTAAATCCATAAAAGCTGCAAAATATCTCGGCGCGAAGTATATAGTTATTCATCCGATAGATAACAGGGTGGATCCCGAAAATTTTTATCAAGAAACTTACGAATATAATTTCCGTTTCTTCAATTTGCTTAAGAATTGCGCGTTGGATAACGGAGTGGAAATAGCTATAGAAAATATGGATAACCGCATTGCCCTTAAAAACGTGTTGGGCCCCGGGTGCTTTTCATCGGCTGAAAAAATACTTAGGCTTGTGAATGACCTCGGCGAAGGTTTCGGCGCGTGCCTGGATACAGGGCATTCTTACTGCTGCGGAAACGATCCTGCACGGTTTGCAAGGCTTTTAGGCGATAAACTCAAAGTGTTGCATTTACAGGATACGGATTTTAACGACGATATGCATATCCCGCCTACCTGCGGTTATATAAATTGGGATGATTTTTTAACCGCACTTGTGGATATAAAATTCAAGGGCGTTCTGAATATGGAAGTGAACTTTCACCGTTGCGGCGATAAAAATATGATACCTTTCGGCAAATTCCTCGCCTCGCTTGCGAGAGACTTCGCCGAAAGGATAGAGGATATAAAGGCTCGCAGAAAGAATGAAAACGCTTGAGAGATTTATCGGCAGAAAGATATTCTTTTTCGGCGACAGTATAACTGCGGACGGGCGTTTTTTCAACTATTTGCGTGCATTTTGCGTGGCCAAAGGGATAGATATCGCTTTTTATAACAAAGGTATTGCGGGCTACCGAGCAGATCTTTTACCCATTGTACTCAACGAGGAACTTTCCGGCGAAATACCGGATTTTGCCGTGTTGAGTTACGGTGTGAACGACCTCGGCGTGTGGCTTTACGACGGTAGAAAAACCCTTACCGCCGAAATTATTGCGGAGCGCGAAAATAGGATGAAAAATTATTTTTCCGCTACCGAACGTAATGTTTTCGCATTGCGGGAAAAGGGGATAACGCCTATCGTCGCGTCGCCTTTTTGCGTTAACGACGGCATAGAGGAAAAAGCGGGTATCGTTACCGCCGTCGATAATAACGAGAAGGACGTTATTGATAACGGGTTTTATACGAGGAAAACTTTTCGCTCTATAAACGAGGGGCTTAACGAAATGCGCGTCGGCTTGGAAACGCTCGCAAAAAAACTAAATGCGGAGTTTTGGGATCTTTTCGCTTACACGAATGAATACGCCTGTGGCGAGTGCTTTATAAAAGACGGGCTTCATTATTCACAGGAAGGCAATTTTCTTATCGCAAATGCCGTTTTCGGAAGCATGTGCGGTGCCGGTATCGAAAGGTTGCCCACAAGCGCCAGTTTAATATCGCTTTACGAAAAAGAAGCCGACGAGCGCGCCTATTTCTTCGAAAAGTATAACGAGGCGTACTTCGATACAGGCAGGATACTTTCCGACTGGGAGTTGAAATCGCGTTTACATGAAAAGTCTGAGTTATTTTCGGATAACGACAGATATAAAAGATGTCTGAATTATTTATCCGATAAAAAGGATAATAGAGGAGATCGGAAATGAAATTACAGGAAATTGATAAAAAATTTGTCGTAAACGAAACAATACGGGAAGACGGATTAAAACGGTATAGAATCCCAAATAAAAATTTTGCGCTGTACGGCGTTGATTACGACGAGCGCCGTGGTTGTTTTATGCGAATGGACGGAGAAATTGCCCAATGTGTGAGCGACGGAGTAGCGTGGCTCTCGCAACATACATCAGGTGGTAGGTTGCGTTTTTCCACCGATTCCGACGTGTTTGAAATAACGGTAAAATACGACGAATTATGGAAAATGTCTCACATGGCGTTGGAAGGTTCGGCAGGTTTTATGCTTGTTGAAGAATATGAAGACGGCACTGCCGGATTTTATAAAATGTTGCCGCCAGACTGGGACGATAATACCGGTTATACGATTACCGTCAATTTACCTACGGGTAAAATGCGTTATTATACTTTATGGTTTCCTTTGTATAACGGAGTGTCCGAATTGATTATAGGATTAAATGCAAATGCGAACGTGGGAGACGGACGAAAATACCGCGATATAAAACCGATATTGTATTACGGAAATTCTATTACGCAGGGCGGATGTGCCTCGCGGCCGGACAACTCGTATCAATCGTTCATATCTAAATGGAATAACGTGGATTTTATTAACCTCGGTTTTTCCGGTTGCGGAAGAGCGGAAGACGCCATGGTCGATTATCTGACGAAAATAGATTGCAGTTTGTTCGTATGCGATTACGATAATAACGCACCGGACGCGGAATATCTCGAAAGGACGCATTATCGTTTATACGAGAGGTACAGAAAAACAAGAAAAGGAGTTCCGATTCTGTTTATATCCGCGATGACCGATGCGATAGAGATAGAAAAACGCGTCACCCGTTTCAATATAATAAAAAATACTTACAAAAAAGCAAAGGTAAGTGGTGATAAAAATGTGTATTTGCTTGACGGTAGAAAAATACTCGGAGAAAAAAACCGTGCATATTTCACCGTTGACGGGGCGCATCCTACGGATCTTGGGTTTTATATCATTGCGAAAAAGATATATGAAAAAATCATTTCTATAGACAAAAGGTTCAAAGGAGATTTTTAATATGGATAAAATAAGATTAGGCGTTGTGGGGCTCGGTCACCGCGGAAGGCAGATGTTCCATCTTTCCGGAATAAGTTTCGATTATGTTATTCCCGTTGCCGCGTGTGATTTGTTCTCGCGGAATTGGTACAAAAAACAATGGCTTATGGATAAGCCTATGGCTGAATATTTTCCCGAAACAGAGTTTTACGACAGTTACGATGAAATGCTTGAGAAAGCGGGGCTTGACGCTGTTCTTGTTGAAACAGGGGCAGATGTTCATGCGAATTTTTGTGTAAAAGCACTCGAACACAATGTAAACGTTTTAACGGATATACCCGTAGTCGCAAACCTTGAAGAAGCGGATATACTTTGGAAAGCGGCGCAAAAATCCAAAGCAATTATCTCAGTAGGCGCTAATCCGAATGAGCAGAAATTCGCCTGTATGCTCAAAGATTTTTATGAAAGCGGAAAACTCGGTAAGCCGTATTATATGGAAGCCGAATATATCCATTGGTCACTTCCGAACAGCGAGTTTCATAAAGGAATAACCGAAAACGGAGATTGGCGCAAGCTGCTTTGCCCTATCCGTTACTGCACGCATTCACTCGGTCCGCTGCTTGCGATATTAGACGAAGATTTGAAAGAAGTCAGTTGTTTCGGAACGGGGCAACATGCTGATTCGTCTGAGTATGAAGAAGGAAATAAAAAGGACGATATGTCCTGTGCGCAATTCCGTACGGATTCGGGCGTCGTCGTAAGATTGCTCCGTAACGGAAGATGCCGTGCCGCCATAGGCAATCATAATTATCGCGTTTTCGGCACGGAAGGTTATATGGAGAGGATAGACAGGCTCGATAAACCAACTATCCGTTTCAATTCAATGAAGGATAATCCCGAATTGCAAGAAATAAGCGGCGAATTTATGCCTCCCGCTTATGCGGATAACCCCAACGCCGTTGGCCACGGCGGAATGGATTACGCTATTTTGGATAAATTCTTTAACGCCCTTAAAAACGGATTGCCGGCTCCTATTTCCTTGAAAGAAGGGCTTGCGATGACTTTACCGGGGATTTACGCGGAAGAATCATCGAAGCGCGGCGGTGAAATAGTTAAAATGTTATATCCGTGGGATAATGATTGGAGTACGAATATAAAGTAAATACGGAACATAAAATGGCATTTTTTTTAATTATTATCGCTTCCGTTATCAATCAGGCGGAAAGTATTCTGATAAAGCGATACAATAAAAAATATTTTCACGGCGGGTTTGTGTTCACTGCGATAGTTTCTTTTTTCTCTATGTTATTTTTCCTCGTAACGGATCTCGTAACGGATAAAAACGGACTTAATTTCTCTCGTGAAATATTGATATACGGCGTTATAGCGGGAATATTTTTCGCGGCCGCTTCGGTTCTTACTTTTATCGCTCTGGGCTGTGGCTCGTATGTCTTATCAAGGCTTATACTTTCTTACGGGGTATTGATAGCAATAGTTCAGGGAATGTTCTTCGGAGAAAAACCGTCGGTATTCTGTTGGATAGGAATAGCCCTCGTTTTAGTGTCTATTTATCTGTTTAAGGGTAAGGACGAAATCGATAGTGTAAAGATTACGAAAAAATGGGTAATCACCATCGTCCTGTCCGTTCTGCTTGCCGGCGCATTCGGAATAATACAGAGGAGCCAACAGCGGGAGTTTTCGCATATGTACGATAATGAATTTATGATCGCGGCTCTTGCAGTTTCCTCAATTTTACTTATGGTAGTCGGCGTGATAACGGATGGAAAGTACTTAGTCGCCATAATGAAAAACGGCGGATTATACGCCTGTGGAGCAGGGCTGTCTAACGGAGCGACCAACTTCTTAAACTTGTTGGCATATTCGATTGCGCCTATATCACTTGTTGCGCCGCTCAATTCTGGCGTCGGAATGATAGTGGCGTTTCTCGTAGCGAAAATATTTTTCAAAGAAAAATTTACCGTGTTACAGTATACGGGAGTTGCGCTCGGCGCCGTTGCGCTGGTATTGTTTAATTTTTAAGAGATTAAAAATGCGAGCAAAGGAATACGAATAAGGAATTATTAATTATGTTATATGAAAACTTAAAGGATTTTACAGGAAAAACCTGTCCGTGTGGGAAGGATCATAACGTTTTTGTTCCGGAATTGTGCATAAAGAACGGAGCGATAAACGAAATGCCGTTTTTCATTGAAAAGTTCGGCGCAAAAAAGGCGTTTATAATTGCGGACGAAAACACATATAGAGCGGCGGGGAAAAAGGTGTGCGATATCCTTAAAAAAAAGGCATTTCAATTCGTTGAATACGTTATTTCCGGTACGATAAAACCCGATGAATATACGGTTGGAAGGGTTGTACTGCATTTTGTTAACGATTGTGATATAATTATCGCCGTAGGCTCGGGCGTAATAAACGATACGGGTAAAATATTGTCCGCTATTGCGAAAATACCGTATATAATAGTTGCTACGGCGCCGAGTATGGACGGATACGCTTCTAAATCTTCTTCAGTTGACGTTGACGGATTGAAAGTATCTCTTTCGAGCAGATGTGCCGACGTTATTATCGGAGATCTGGAAGTTTTGAAAAACGCACCGCTTAAAATGCTTAAGGCGGGGCTCGGAGATATGCTCGCAAAATATATAAGTATAGCGGAATGGCGTATTGCAAGAGAGATTGTGGGAGAGTACTATTGCGAAGAGATCGCAAAACTTGTCCGCACCGCGTTGAAGAAATGCATAGATAACGCGAAAGGACTTCTCGAACGTGATGAAACCGCGGTAAAAGCGGTATTTGAAGGGCTTGTTCTTTGCGGTATCGCAATGAGTTTTGCCGGATTGTCTCGCCCCGCAAGCGGCGTTGAGCACTATTTTTCGCACATATGGGATATGCGTGGTTTGGAATTCGGCTCGAAAACCGAACTTCACGGTCTTCAATGTGCGGTGGCTACGCTTATCGCTGCGGGATTATATGAAAATATTGCGAAAGTAACTCCGTCGGAGAAAAAGGCGCTTGATTTCGTCTCCGATTTCAATTACGGCGCATGGAGTAAGAAACTTTCCTCGTTTTTAGGCGGGGCGGCAAACATTATGATTGCAAACGAACGCATCGAGAAGAAATACGACAAAGAAAAACACGCCGAAAGATTGAGAAATATTATAGATAAATGGGATGTGATTCTTAAAATCGTGCGTGAAGAAATACCCGAACGAAAAAAAATATTAAAAATTCTCAGATTCATAAAAGCCCCCGAAACGCCGGAAGAACTCGGAATCGATTGTGACTTGTTTACCACTTTTGAGGCTACCAAGGATATAAGGGATAAATATGTTCTTTCGCGTTTAACGTGGGATCTCGGCATAATGGAAGAAGTTGAAACTTGGCTATAACTAAAAGGAGAATATATATAAAAACGAAAGCAATATATCTAAATAGGAGAATAAATAATGATAATAGATATTCACTCGCACGTATATAGGCATCCGTTGCCGTTCGTCACTCGGTTTTTTGATCCCGAAGAACTTATCGCCAAATACGACGAACTCGGTATCGACAAAGCGGTGTTGCTTCCCGTTGTCAATCCGGAAATATACTTTCCGCAGTCTGTTGACGAAGTGTTGGAAGTATGCGCGGAATATCCGGACAGGTTTATCCCGTACTGCAATATAGATCCGCGCGCGATGACGAACAGTCCGAACGCTCCGCTTTGGAAAGTGCTTGAATATTATAAAAACAAGGGTTGCAAGGGCGTGGGCGAAGTTATGCCGAATATGCCGCTTATGCATCCGATGGTACAGAATCTATTTGCTGCGGCAGAACAGGTAGAACTACCTGTTGTTTTCGACGGTTCAGATCAACTTTCGGGCGATTTCGGATTATATGACGATCCCGGGCTTCCGCAACTCGAACACACGTTGCAAAGATTTCCGAAGTTAAAGATATTCGGGCACGGACCGCTTTTCTGGGCTGAACTCGGCAAACTGAAAACTCCGGGCGAACGCGGGTTCATCTTTACTTTTAGCGGCGACGGGAATCAGGTGGGAAGATGTCCCGAAGGGCCGATAGAAGAAGGTGCAGTGCCGACTTTGCTTCGCAGATACGAAAATTTACATTGCGATCTTTCCGATTGCACGCCCGTAGCAGCGCTTTCGCGTGATACGGAATTTACGGCGAAGTTTCTTGAAGAGTTTCAGGACAGACTGTATTTCGGAACGGATCTTTGCAATATAGATATGGACGTGCCGCAGGTAAGATTCTTTAAGGGGCTTTTGGAAGATAAAATCATAACGAAAGAAGTTTACGATAAGATCACCTACAAGAACGCGATAAAACTTTTAGGATTATAGGAAGTAAATGAAAAATGACTAATAGAGAATGGTACAAACAAGCGAAGTTCGGCATGTTCATTCATTGGGGGTTGTACAGTTTACCCGCAGGCGAGTGGAAAGGTCAAAGGACGGATAAGCCTGCCGAGTGGGTAATGACCTACTATAGAATACCGATAAAGGAATACGAACAACTTGCGAAAGCGTTCAATCCTATATTTTTCGATGCGGAAGAGTGGGTGAAACTTGCCAAAAATGCGGGTATGAAATATATCGTGTTTACTGCAAAGCATCAGGAAGGATTCGCGATGTATAAGTCGGAAGTTGATAAATACAATATCGTGGACGCGACTCCGTTTCACAGGGACGTGGTGGAAGAACTTGCCAAGGCGTGCAGGAAGTACGATATGAAGTTAGGGCTTTACTATTCGCAGGAACTCGACTTTCACGAAGAACACGGCGGCGGGGTGAATTATATCGATCCGTGGCTTCAATGCGACTGGGCGAACAACTGGGATTTTCCGGATAAAGATAAGAAGGACTATTCGATACTTCTTGAAAAGAAGATAAAGCCGCAACTTAAAGAACTGCTGACGAAATATGGCGATCTGCTTTGTATCTGGTGCGACGATCCATGCGAGATAACCGAGAGACAAAGTAAAGAAGTTTACGATTTTATCAAATCCTGTCAACCGGACTGCCTCGTGCCTTCGAGAGTCGGGAACGGATTGGGTGATATACACTCGTTTGAGGACAACAAGCTTCCCGATAAGGATTTCAAAGGGCTTGGGGAAGCGTGCGTTACGATGAATCACACTTGGGGATATAAAGGGTTTGACAACGACTATAAGAGTGCAGACGAGATACTTAGAATAAAGAAGAAAGTAAACGACCATGGAGTCAATCTTCTCTTAAACGTAAGTCCCGACTATTTGGGCAGGATCCCCGCCCCTCAGGTCGAAATATTAAAAGAAATAGGCAAAAAATCAAAAACCGAAATGAAATAAAACGAAAATCAAAAGGAGAAAAAAGAAATGAAAAGAGTATGTATTCCCGATCACGAATACGGTGAGAGGATAGCGAAAGCCGCGAAACTCGTGGCTGAGAGAGGGCTTGACGCGATGCTTGTCGTGTCAACGGAGAGCGATTACGCCAACGCGAGGTATTTTTCGGGTTTCTGGCCACTGTTCGAGAGGGCGGGCGTTTTAATAGGCGCGAGCGGCAAAGCGGTGTTATTGTGCGGGCCGGAATCGGCAATATTTGCCAAAGACTTCGGCAAGATAGATAAGGTGATGGTACTTAAAGAGTTCAGGGAGTCCGCAGATCCGGATTATCCGGAACTTGTGGCGGATACTTTTAAAGACGCGTTCCGCTACGTGGGCGTTACGGGCGAAAAGATAAAGATAGGCCTCGGCAGTTACGTCGAGTGTACTCTTCCAATCGTTGACGGATTGAAGGAAAATTTCCCGCAGGCGGAGATAATAAGGTGTAACGATATAATGGTGAAACTCCGCAGCATCAAGAGCGAGAACGAACTTGCCTGCATAAGAGAGGGTTTCCGCATCATCGAACTCGCGACGGACGAGGTCATTAAATCGTTAAAACCGGGTGTTACCGAACTGCAGATGGTGGGTGTGGCTCAAAGAGTAATATATGAAAACGGAGCGGAGTACGAAGGCTTGCCCATGTACGTGTTCAGCGAATCTTCGACGCGTCACGCCATAAGCCGTTCGACGTATAAGGAGATAGGCAGGAACGACATTGTTCAGTTAAACCTTTCCGCAAAGATAGACGGATATTCCCCTTCTATAGGTCTACCTATCATCATGGGCAGGTTAGAGGGCGAGAAGAAAACGTTGGTCGAATTCTGCCGTAAACAGCACGAATGGACTTGCGAGCAGTTAAAGGCGGGAGTAATGGCGGACGAAGTCGCAAAGAGATTTTTACAGAACTATAAAGACGCGGGTTTTGAAAAGAACTACGTTTACGGCCCCTGCCACGGTACGGGCATGATAGAAGTGGAAGCGCCGTGGATGGAAACTTCCTCGCATTACGCGCTCGAAAAGAATATGACCTTCCAGGTCGATACGTTTATCTCCGGTTCGACTTTCGGTTGCCGTTGGGAGAAAGGCGTAGCCATAAAGGAGAACGGCATAGAATCTTACACCGATTACTTAAAGCGCGGCGTAGTGGAACTCGGGTATTAAGAGGTCAATAAAATGGATATAGTGGTAGGAAAGAAAAACTGGGTTATACCGGACTGCGAACTTCCGCCGGAAGGGGAAGGAGTTATGAAAGGACACGAGAGCGTAATAATAGTGAATGACGGGTATGAAAAGGCTGTAATAGAGGTGAAACTGTATTTTACGGACAAACCCGCCTACACGGGGATAACGTGGGAAGTGGAGCCGCAGAGCGTGAGGTGCTTCCGCATGAACAATACAAAAGATATGTGCGGTTACGTTGTTCCGCTCGAAACGCAGTACGCCATGAAATTAAAGAGCAGCGAGAAGATAGTGGTGCAGTACGGCAGGTTGGATAACCGTCAAACTAATTTGGCGTATTATACCACGCTCGGTTATTGAGGTGAAGAAATGAGTTATATACTTGACAGAAGTTTTCCGAGGGAAGTCAGGGAAGTGCAGGAAAAGAACATTCCGCTCGTTATAGCGGGCGGAACGGTTGAGTATCACGGCGCGCATTGTTCTTACGGTTGTGATACTCTGATCGTGGAAGGCTTGCTTGAAAAACTTGCGGAAGAAAAGCAGATAATGATAGCGCCGACGATTTCTTACAGTCCGTCGAGTTACGCCGTGGGCGGAAGGAAGAGCGGGACTGTACATATACCCGAAAGGGCGTTTGAAGATTACGTATATTACGTATTCAAAAGCATACTATATGCGGGTTTTAAGAATATCTACGTCGTTATCCATCATCAGTTCGAACAGGAGAGTGAAATGCCGATGACGCTATGTTACCGCACTGCGGCTAAACGTGCGACGATGGAATATCTTGAAGAAACGCTCGGCGAAGGCTGGTGGGGCAGCGAAAATTACGCGAACTATTACGAGCAGTTAGAGGGCGAAAACAATCC
>JAFTDZ010000269.1 GCA_017453885.1 Clostridia bacterium | reverse complement strand
AATAGTCGGGCCCGTCGTACTGTATCTGCCAGGATGAGGCTATCGTCATCCAGTATCCGCCGTTCTGATAATGAATGAACGGAGTAATGCCTTTGCTGCCGAAATCGTCGCTTATATCGAGCGCGAGCCTTGCAAGTTCGTCGGTGGTGTTGGGTATCTTGTATTTAACGCCGTCAATTATTTTGCGGTTATAGGCAATACCCGTCCAGCCGCCGCCGTAGGTAAGCGAATGGTAATGCCCGTCATCCGACATAAGGGCCGATCTGAACTCCGGCAGAATCTTCTCTCCGAGCGTAATGCTTTCGTTTTCGTACTTGCCGTTGACAAGATCGTCCAGCGGTTCGGCGTTTTTTATAAGGTCTTCCGGCTCGATAGCGTTAATGGCGTACATATACAGGTCAACCGTATCGTAATTCGCGCCGTAGCCGAAGGTGTTGGTTATCGCGCCGCCGTTCGGGCTGGGCTCGTAGGCGACTTTGTACTGCGGATATTTCTTTTCGAAGTTTTCTATCGTTTTCCTGATATACTCTTCGCCCAATCCGCTCGTCCAGTACGCGAGTTCTATAACGTCGAACGTGTCGGCAACCTTTTTCGGTCCGCATGCCGAAAGGGATGCGAGAAAACAAACCGTAAGAATCAGCGTAAGCGCTCTGTAAAGCATTTTTTTGACCATCTTTTTTCTCCTTTAATATTATAATGTTTCTGTTTTATTCTTTAATGCCGCCGAGAGAAATATTGTTCGTCAACACGTTGTTGAAGAAAATAAACAGCAAAAGCGGCGGAACTGCCGTTATCATATAAGCCGCGTATAAAATATCCCGTCTGGCGTGCTGGACCATATCGAGTTCAAACATATAAATGCCGCCCGCAAGCGTGGGAAGTTTGCTTAAATAGATCAATGCCGACGTATAATTGTTCCAATCGCCTACCCACGTGATAAGAAACAGCGCGCCGAACAGGTTTATTACCTGCGGAAACATAACGCGGAAATATATCTGAAATTCATTCGCCCCGTCCATCATTGCCGCTTCCGCATAGTTCCAGGACAGATTCGAATACGTTGCGTGAAAATAAATATAATAAACGTTCATGCCGTTAAAAGACAGCAGTATCTGCGAATACGAGTTTACAAAACCGAGTTTAAGAAGCAGTTTGTACATACTTCCGCCGCTTCCATATATGGGAAGCATCATTGTAAACAGCAGAACGGGCATAAACAATTTCGATCCGGGGAACCTGTATTTATTTGTTACGTATGCGAGCATGCTCGACATCATACACATTATAAAACTGCCTAAAATAGAGAAGTACAGGCTGTTGCCGAGCATTCCGAAAAAACCGAACCCCGCAACTTTCAATTTATCGAACACTTCAAGATAATTTCTGAAGTGCCATTCCGACGGGAGCGCCATAGGATACAGCGCTATTTCCGTGTGCGTTTTGCATCCTGCCGTAAACCCCCAGAAGAAAATGTAAAGATAACTGAGCGCCACGGCGGTAAATATCACGAAAACGATCATGTGCACTATCGCTTCGGACGGGCCCTTTTGAGAAAAAACTTCAAAAAAGCCTATAAGGCACCATATTATGAAGCCTGCAAGCAACACCGAGGCGGTACTTTTTTCGTCGCTTTTAAGCGCGAAAAAAGCAAACGCCAACGCAACGGCGCAACCCAGCGCGATCAAAGCGATTTTGTAAATATTATAAAACGTCTTATTTTTTCTGAGTTGATGAAATGCTTTCATGGCTTGACCTCAATACGTTACGCCTTCAAAATACGAGTTTGCTATTTTCCTTACGCTCAAAGCGACGGCGACAGAAATGACCGTCAAAACAAGACCGACCGCGGACAAGTAGTTGTAAGCGTTGCTCACATCCACGTTCCCTACGGTGTTATAAACCTGCATGAACATCCAGTTGGAGATCGTCTGCGTGCCGTAATTGCCCTGCGTAAGCAAAAACACGTTGCCCGAAGCGCCGAAGAACCCGGCTATATTCAGAACGAGCATAAGCGAGATCATAGGCCAGATAACCGGTATTATTATCAGAAACGCCTCCTGCAACCAGTTCACCCCGTCAAGTTTGCCCTGTTCCAAAACCGATTCCGGCAATCTGGAAAGCGTTCCGCCGAAAAGTATCATGTTTCCCGGAAAACCCAACCATATCATATTGCCCCATATTACGTAGTTTGCGAATTGCGGATCGGCAAGAAGCGTGGGAACGTATTCCAAGCGGAATAACTTTTGCACAGCCGGCGCGATAGGTCCGTCAACCCCCACTATTCTCATAAATATGGAACTTACTATCGTTCCGGCAATCAGCCCCGGCAAAAAGAAGCAGATGCGGAAAACTTTGTACATGGGAACTTTCTTATACAGAAAATACGAAACAAAAAATCCCACAACGAACATTACGTTTCCTATAATGAACGTTATGAGAGTATTCTTGAATGCGGTGCTCAATTCGCTTGTGGGAGATTGAATTTGCTCTAAAAACAGTTTGAAGTTATTCAGCGTCCATATAATCGTTCCCTCTTTTACGGTATAAAACGCCATAACGAACGAATTGATATTGACGTAAATATAGAAAATCGAAAAGTAAACCACGGACGGAACCGTACACATCAATATGAACAGCACTCTCGTAAGCGTAGGTCTTTTCCTTTTATTTATTTGTTGCATAGCATCACCTTTTCTGTTTATCGTGTAATTTATCTTTTTTATTGACAATAAACGAACCCGCATATCATTTTCGATTTGAACAATCTTATTATAACATATTGATATTTGTTTTTCAATATCTTTT
>JAFTDZ010000268.1 GCA_017453885.1 Clostridia bacterium | reverse complement strand
GATAGTTATCGCGACGGAAGACGCGACCTACACCGCGACTTTCGATTCTGTCGTCAACAAGTATACGATAACCTGGAAGAACGGTGAAGATGTCATTGAAACGGATGAAAACGTTGAATACGACGAGACTCCTGAATACGATGGCGAAACGCCGACGAAAGAAGCGGACGCGCAGTATACCTACACGTTCTCCGGCTGGACTCCGGAGATAGTTGCCGCGACGGAAGACGCGACTTACACCGCGACTTACGATTCAGTTCTCATCGATTATACGGTAACTTTCAAAACGCATGACGGTTCCACAGTTCTTGCGACAATAGACAACTGTCATTACGGCGATGAGATTACCGGCGCTCCGGAAATCGGCACCACCTATGAAATAGACGGAACGACCTACGAAATATGCGCCTATCAAATTGATTCCGAAACGGTGACCGGTAACATGGAAATACTTGCGGCATCCTACAAGTGCGCGCCGCAGGGCAAAGTGCAGGGCTTGTTTTACGTTTATACGGACGGTGACGAGAACGGCGGAGTCGCGCCTACGGATACTTATATATCTTTCAGCGCGCACAATACGCTCGGCGGCCTTACAACGTTGAATGGTGAAATGGTCTTATACAGAACGCATAAAAACGCTGCGGGTCTCGACCAGAACAGCGCGCTTTCACTCAGATTTGCATCGGGCGAGATACTCACCGAGATATACGTTCCGTTCTATGTAGCTTCTGTCGAAGGGGGAGACGGTCTCGATATGAACATGCGTTTATATTCGGGTTCCATGGCTACCACTCTTCCGGTTGTCTATAAGGACAAAAGCGGCAACACCGTGGAAAAGGCGGCTCTCCAACCCGAAACGTGGTACACTGCGGTTTATACGCTTTCCGGCGCCACGGCTTCGTTCAATCAGCAATATAAACTCACCATGTGTACGGTCGGCGCGTCGGTAGACCTTTATTACGGAAGGCCTTATTTCTCGCTTATGGACGGTGTAAGCGTAGAGACTTTCAATACCGAAATCAAAAACGGTCTGGCAACGGCTTACGCGGCTTACAATGCTAAGACGGAAGAGGTTTTCGCCTGTGACGCTTATTCGGTCAAATACTTTACATATTATAATGGCTCGCTCATACCGGTATTCGACAAAAACGTCAATCTCTCTTTCTCGGAGTCGCTCTGGGGTCAATATCTCGATTACCAGACTTCCGGCGGAAAGGTCATGACGATGGACGTCAAATTCGTCAACGTCGGTACAAACGCGGTGAGCTACAACGGCGAGATATATAATGGCAGTTCTTACGGCGCGATATCCAACGCCGCGAGCAACACTTTCAGAACGGCCAATAAATTCTTCTTGTTCTATAATAGCGACGGACAGAGCGTTAATTACCAGAATATTACGATGAACACGTGGTATAAAATGGTGATAGATATAGACGCGATAAAAGCCGGCGTCGCCGCGCAGAATACGAGAGTGTGGGGCGGTAGAAATTGTTCGAGCATATTCTTCCGCTCGGGCGACGACGGCGTCGCTATCGGCAATGTAGGATTCGAGGACAATCAGATAGCGTTCAAGAACGGTGGAGGCGGCACAGTCACTTCCTATTTCGATAACGGCGAATTGGTAACCGTAGGAACTTCTTCGCACCAGTGGAACGGCAGGCTGTTCCTTTCCGATGCGGTATGGAATAAGTATCTCGCCGCGCAGGAAGAGGGCGGCAAAGTAATGCGGATGAATATTAAGTTCGACGATACAGTGTCTCTGTCCGGTTATTTAAGCGGATCCGGCGCGAACCTCAACACTTACAGGGGCAATACGACCTATTTCAGATTTTTCAACGAAAACGGCGAAGCGGTGTCTTATTCCGATTTGGAAGCGGGTACTTGGTACAGACTTGATCTGGACATAGACGCTATAAAGACCGGCATCGGGGCTCAAAGCACGGCGGCAGGTGCCGAGCCTAACATCAAGTTCGCGAGAGAAAGCGCGGGCACGATCTCGGTGAAAAACGTTCAGTTTGCCGAAAACGACGTGAACGAATAAAAAAGCATTAAACTCAGAGCGGGGGAATTCTCGCTCTGAGTTTAAGAAGGATGACCGAAGGCAAGGGCAAACGAATGTTTATACCGATCTTGACCCAGATGCTCATACTGTTTGCTTTTATCGCGATAGGTTTTATATTGTCGAAGAGCGAAGTTCTGCCGGGAAACGCTCCGGCGGTAATATCCCGACTCGAAAACTACGTTTTCGTTCCGGCGCTCGTTATGAGTACTTTTATAAAGAACTGCACAGCGGACAATATAGGTAATCTTTGGAAGATAATAGTTTTCAGTATTATTCTCTTGGCGGTATTATTGCCGATAACTTTTATCTTTGCGAAACTTTTATGCAAAGAAGATTTTTTAAGAAAAGTCGCAATATACGGGTTAGAGTTTTCAAACTTCGGTTTTATGGGCAACGCCATCGTAAAAGGGGTGTTTCCCGAGTTGTTCTTTAATTACACCGTATTCACATTGCCGTTTTGGTTTTTGATTTACGCGTGGGGCGTTCCGGTGCTTCTGATAACGTCCGCCGGCGGTAAAAGCAAGGGGATGGTACTCAAAAATTTCATCAACCCTATGCTTATAGCTATGGCGGCGGGTATTGCGATCGGGCTGACCGGGCTCGGGAGAGTATTGCCCGAACAGGCGGTAAGCGCTATAGATATGCTCGGCGACTGTATGTCGCCGATGGCTATGATACTTACTGGTGCTACGGTAGCGAAGGCGGACATCGTCAGGCTCCTTAAATGCGGCTGGCTGTACGGCTTATCTGCGGTAAGGCTTATAATTTATCCGCTTTTGTATATACTCGCTGTGGCTTTTATACCGAAAGGCGGACTTCTGACGGAAGCGACGCTTATCTGCGGCATGTGCATGGTGTCGATGCCTATGGGGCTCAATGCTATAATCGTGCCCGCGGCTTACGGCAAAGATACGTCGCAGGCAGCGGCGCTCGCTATCGTAACTCACCTTTTGTCGATAATGACCATACCGCTCGTATTTTTGCTGTTCAATGCCGTCGTTATCTGAAAAAAAAGGATGATTTTTAAAAACGCAATAATTCTCCTTTCTTTTACATAAAATCTTGCGCTATAATTATAATACGTTCGAAGCTTAAAGACGACAATTCGTTTTCAATGTCAAAAAGGGGTGGATGATATGAAAAAAAACAATGATAAAAAGTTTTGGATCTATTATAGTTCGTTTAAGATCGGAGACGGCTTTTGCGTGGAAGAGTACGGCAGACATATCAACCGCAGTGGTTACAGATATACCGAAACGAGGGTTAACAATATTATACAGACGGTAACGAAAGGGATTTGTTATCTCACCGTCAGAAACGGGAGCAAAGAAGAAAAGTTTACACTGAAAGCGGGCGACGGATTTTTGATAAAAAGCGGAGTGGAACACACTTACGTTTCGGACGCAGCAGAGCCTTGCACGAGGGCGTGGCTTGCGTTCAGCGGCTCCGGATCCGACGATGTATTCAAGTCACTGAATGTGGACGGCGGATACCGCATTTTTACCGGGTTGAACGTGAAGGAAACGGAAGAACTTTTTTTGAATCTTTCGGAAAATACGAACGGTACGGACGTCGCGAGATTCAACGCTTTAAGCGCCGCGACCAGGCTCTTTGCCCGGCTTGCCGAAAAGACGGTCGGACTCAAAGGCGGCGACCCGAAGCAAAAAGCGGTGAACCAGATGAAAGAATTCGTCGACGCTGTTGTAAAATACATCGATATTCATATAAAAGAAAAGATATTTGTGGAAGATATCGCAATCCTTTTCAATTATGAAACGAGTTATTTCTACAAACTTTTCAAAAAACATACCGGCGTTTCCGTTCAGAGGTTTATTTTGGACCGGAAGATACATTACGCAAGAGAATTTTGCGTGGAAACCGATATGCCTTTTTCGGTTCTGGCATATAATCTCGGTTATAATAATTACGCCTCTTTTTATAAGGTGTTCATTAAAAACGTTCACTGTTCTCCCGAACAATACAGGAAAATGTACCGCAAAACAGATAAACGATGATGAAAAATGATTAAAATGATAAAACGACTCGGCGATTACTTAAAAGCGGACACACAAAATAGTTCTTTGATAATCCTGGCGGACGAACGTCCGAAATTCGTATATTTCGGCAAAAGGATCGGCGATTCCGACGATTACGGTTTTTCGGGTATTAAAAGCCCGCGCGGATTTTCCTCCGCAGACGACGTGGACAATTCCCCCTGCCTCGTATCTTCTTCGGGCGACGGGCATTCGAGGGAAAACATGATACGCGTGGTTACAAGCGACGGCAGCGCCGTTCTGCGCCTGCGCCTCGAAGACGTCTCCATTCTTGACGGAAAGCCCGCTATCGACGGCATGCCCTCGTCTTACGAGGCGAAAGAGTGCGTCGTTTTCAAATATTACGATGCCGCCTCGTCCGTCGCATTGGAACAGTATTTCGCCGTGTTCGACGATTCCGATGTGATAGCGACGTCTGTCAGGCTGATTAACCGCGGAAAAGAGGACGTAAAGATAAAGAGGCTTTTCAGTTTGCAGCTCGATCTGCCTGACGGCGATTACGAAATGCTTACCCTGGAGGGCGCGTCTTGTCGGGAAAGGATCCCTAAGATAAAGACGCTAAATGGCGGAACTTATCTGAACGCGTCTTATTCCGGGCTCTCGTCAAACTCGAGCAATCCCTTTGTCGCCCTAACCAAAAAGGGGCCGAACGGTTTCTGCGTGGAAAGCAACCTCGTGTATTCCGGCAACCACAAAGAGACGGTCGAGTGCGGAAATCTCGGCGGGGTAAGGCTTTTATCCGGCATAAACGACTATCTTCTCGACTATACCGTCAAAGCGGGCGAAAGTTTTTGCGCACCGGAGGCGATTTTCACCGTCGCGGACGATATAGACGGAGCGAGCCGCGCCATGCGCGATTTCGTCGATAAGCACATTATATCCGAGCGTATGAGGCGCAGGGAACGCCCGATAGTCGTCAATACTTGGGAAACCTTCTTATTCGATTTCGACGAAAAGAAATTGTCTGCGCTTTGCGATAAGGCGGCGGAACTCGGCATCGAAATGTTCATCCTCGACGACGGCTGGTTCGGTAAGAGAAACGACGATTCATCTTCTCTCGGAGACTGGTACGAAAACGTCGGTAAGCTTGGTTGTTCTCTCAAAGAATTCGGTGATAAGATACGCGCGAAGGGGCTCGGATTCGGCATTTGGGTTGAGCCCGAAATGATAAGTGCGGACAGCGACCTTTTCCGTACTCACCCGGAATTCGCCATGACGATAGACGGCGTTAAGCCGATGGAGATCCGCCGCCAACTCTGCCTCGACACCACGAAGAGAGAGGTGCGGGACTATATCGTAGACGCCATATCCTGCGTCATCTCAAAAAGCGGTGCGGATTACGTCAAGTGGGATTGTAACCGTTCCGTTCAGGAGCTTAAAAACAGCGGCTCGCTTTTCCATTCGTTCACGCTCGGGCTTTACGATATGCTGAAAAGGATCACCGATAGGTTTCCCGACCTCATCATAGAGAGTTGCGCAAGCGGCGGAAACCGTTTCGATCTCGGTATGCTTTGCTTTACTCCGCAGATTTGGACGAGCGACAACGTTGACCCGCGCTATCGCACGGCTATACAGGAAGGAACGCTTTACGCATATCCGCAGATCTCGATGGGAACGCACGTCGGGCATATTCCCGATTGGCACACCTTTAATGGTACGTCTTACGACAATGCTTTTTCCGTGGCGGCGCTCGGTTCGTTCGGCTACGAATTCAATCTTACAGAACTTTCCGACAAGGACACGGAAATCGTTCGCGAGCAGATCGCGTTTTATAAAAAATGGCGCGGCGTTTTGCAGTTCGGTACGCTCACCGTAAACGAGCGTGTTGCGGAACGCGGCATTTCCTGTTACACCGTTGCGGACGAGAAATGCGAAAAAGCCGTGGCGACGGTGATCGTAACGCAGAGCGTATTTAACCGCGACTATCCAAAAATTTATATAAAGGGCTTAAATGCGGACTATATCTATAAAGTCGGTTTTAGACAGCAAACGGAGGTCGACGGTAAGACGACTTTTACCGCAAGCGGCGACGCGCTCGCCTGCGTAGGCGTTTCGCTCGGGGATATGTTTTCGGAAGGCGCAGTAGGCAAAAATTACAACTCTATTCAGACGAGGATGATGACTTTTGAAAAGATTTAACGGTGAAAGCGAAGAAATGGATAATTTAAAAGCATCCGAAGCGAAAATTATCAACGGGCAGAAAAGAAAAAGAGCGGCGATGAAATATTTGTTCATTATTTCCATCATCGGCTTTCAGCTCGTAAATTTCGTGATTTTTTACGTCGTTCAGAACTTCAATTCGATCATAATGGCTTTTCAATTGAAAAAGTCCGGCGGCGTGATTTGGACGTTTGAAAACTTTTCGCGTATATACAATGCCTTTTTCGGAAGCGGCGAAAAAAGTGAACTCATGATTTCGCTCACGAACACTTTCAGGTTTTTCCTGCTCGGGCTTATAATGTTCCCGGTCTCTTTTGTCACTTCCTATTTTATGTATAAAAAAGTGGCGGGGCACAATTTCTTCCGGCTCGTGTTTTTCTTGCCGTCTATTCTTTCCGCGGTCGTATGGACCACGCTTTACAAAGAGATAGTCGGACCGGAAGGACCTATCGTTAAGCTGCTGATGTTTTTGCGGAATACCGACGAGCCGATGCTTCTGCTCGCCGATCCGAAACACGCAATATGGACGGTCATGGCGTATTCCGTGTGGATGGGAATAGCCGGCAACTTCATACTGTACGGCGGCGCGCTGTCGAGAATACCGCCCGAAGTGATAGAGGCGGGACAACTCGACGGTATAGGTTGGTTCAAAGAAATGACGCACGTTATCGTGCCTTTGATCTTCCCGACGATCGGAATGCTTTTTCTGTTACAGTTGACCGGCATTTTTACCGCCTCAGGGCAGATACTTTTGCTCACAAACGGCGCGTTTGAAACGAACACCATTTTGTTCTTTATCTTTCAGAACGTCTACAACGTTCCGGAAACGTCGAATCAGTACAACTACGCATCGGCTGTCGGAATCGTGTTTACCTTGCTTACCATTCCTGTCGTTTTTCTGGTGAGAAGTCTGCTCAACAGAATCGAAGACGTGCAGTATTAAGGGGAGATTTTATTATGGGATTCAAAACTTCGCGCCGCAACAAAATAAAACAGAGGGGCGGCGGCGAGATCGCGGTATTTACCGTCGCGAGCGTAATATTCTTTATTTTCGCGCTCACATATATAGTCGCGTTTTTATGGGGAGTTATCGCGGGCTTCAAAACTCACAGCGATCTCATTCTCAATCCGTTTTCGTTTCCCGAGAGCTGGCATCCCGAAAATTATCTCGACGTCTTTTCTCTACTTGAAGTAAACGGCGTAAACATGCTCGGAATGGTGCTGAATTCCTTCTGGCTTGTAGCCGGTGGCGCGACGCTCAGCGTGTTCGGCGCGACTTTCATGGCTTACGCGGTGACGAAATTCGACTTTTTCGGGAAGAAATTTCTCGTCGTCGTCAATATAATTATCATGACCTTGCCGATAATCGGCGCGCTTCCTTCGAGATACAGGTTGTTTTCCGCTTTCGGTTTTATAAATTCGCCGACCATTCTCTTGGCGTATTTCGGCGGTTTCGGAGCGTTCAACCTCTACATGTGCGCTTTTTTCAGGGGCGTGTCGCCGACTTATTCGGAGGCGGCGAAGATAGACGGCGCAAACGATTTCGTCATTCTTTTCAGGATAATGTTACCGCTCGCGAAAGGCATTCTCACGGCACTTCTTATAATGGAAGCCGTGTCAATCTGGAACGATTACAACACCGCGCTCGTCTATATGCCGAAGCTCCCGACCCTTGCGACCGGCATTTATCTCTTCAATACGGAGATGACCTACAGGGCAAGAATGGATATTCTCATGGCGGCGACGATCATTTCCGCATTGCCGCCGATGATCCTTTACGGACTCGGGCATAAATCTATTCTGAAAAACGTCTCTTTAGGCGGAATAAAAGGCTGATTATCATTAAAAAAATTAAGGAGAAATAAACATTATGAAAAAAATCTTGCGAAAATTGCTGGCTTTATCTTTTTCGGCGATGATTGCCGTCGGCTTTGTCGGTTGCGGTTCTCACGAAACGAAATACGATCCGAAAGATCCGCAGACGCTCGACGTCTATTATTGGTCCTCCGGTTACGGAAGAGAGTACATGGAAAACATACTCAAAGCGTTCAAGGAGAAAAATCCGGAGATAAATATAAATTTCACGCCGTCCGGCTCGGTGGAGGGCAAAGATATTTATCAGGATCCGGACAACGTAACGACCGACATTTACTTTACGACTATGTCCTCTTATATTGCCCACAGAGAATATCTCGAACCTTTGAACTCCGTTCTCGATATGGAATACGACGGCGTCAAGGTCTCGTCGAGATTCGCTTCCGAGACGATAAGGAACATGACTACGAGCGACGGCAACATATATTCTATACCTTGGTCGAATTCCGTCACGGGTTTTGTCTATAACGCTTCGATTTTCGAGGAAAAAGGGTTCAAGATCCCTAAAACGACTAACGAACTCGCCGCACTTTGCGCGCGCATCGTAAGCGCCGAGCTTACGCCGTTTATTCAGTACGCCGACTATTGGAATTATCCTATTTTCGTCTGGATGGCTCAGTATGCGGGCGTCGAGAATTTCAACAAATATTGGAACGGGACGTATACTGACGAAAACGGAACGGAAAGGACCGACGACATTTCGCTTTTCAGGGATAACGCCGCAAAGAAAGAGGCGCTGAAAGTTCTTCCCGATCTCCTTTCCCCGAAGGGCTATACCGTAACCGGAACGAACAACTTGTCGCATACCGTCGCGCAGACTAAGTTTCTCGCCGGGCAGGCGGTAATGATGCCTAACGGTTCGTGGATGGAAAACGAGATGAAAAACAGCAACAGTAGTTATACTTTCAGGATAATGAAATATCCCGTCATAAGCGCGCTCGGCACGAAACTCGGAATAGACGAAGATCAACTCCGTGCGCTCGTGGCTTTCGTTGACGGCGATGCCGACGCGGACGAAACCGCCTATGCCGAAAGCGTCGACGCGGCGATATTGGAGCGCGTAAGGGAAGCGAGAAATATAGTGTATTCCGAAAGAATGCAATACCATACACTCATTCCTAAAAATTCATCCGCAAAAGATGCGGCAAAAAAACTCCTCGCGTTCTATTATAGCGACGAGGCGCTCGAAATCGCCGAAAAAACCTGCGGAATGATTTTACCCGCAACTTACAGCGACGGTTCGACGAGAAAGTATCCCGATAAAGACACGAAGTTTGTGAAATCCTGTTCGGACATCGTTAAGCTGAACGGCAAAATCGTAGAACGCACTTATAACGTACCGCTCTTTTATAATACCGGTATTGAAAGATTCTGGCATTTCGACGCGGTGAGAAAGTTTACCTATATAAGCAAAGACAGCCCGGTCACCTCTTATCAGAAATTCATGGAGGACGAATACAGGTATTGGACGGATAATTGGAACGATATCCTTACCGACGCCGGGTTGATGTAAAAAAAGGAGGAAAATAAATGATAAAGACGAAAAATATTTTTGCGCTGTTGTTTTCTATCGCTATTTTGGCGTGTTTTAACGTAAAGGCTTTTTGGGCAGAAGCCGGAACGAGCGGCGTTTACGTCGAAGACGGCTCGGTGTTTCAAGGACAGGAACTTTCGATAAGCGAGTGGTATTTCGATAAGTCCGCCGGCGTCGCGCTCGAAGAGGTCGGCGGGGCGTCTACTGTTGCATTAAAGACCAAAGACGCCGGAAAGATATTCACTTCGAGAACGGCGGTAACGGCAAGCGAAGAAATTGAAGAATGCTTATACGTTACGATCGGCATGTCGATAAAGAGTCTCCTCGAAGGCAGGAAATTCGGCTTTGTTTTCGGGTCGCCTGCGTTACTCGGAAACATAGATGCGGCGGGAACGACTTTCTTGTGGTTTGAAAATAGCGGGAACGGGTTTAATTACGGATTAAAGAGATTCGGCACTGGCGGCGAAAGCGTTCTTGTTTCCGAAAGTTATATTTCGTCGGATACCGCGTCTGAACTCGCGATAGAGATCGCCGTTTCCGGCGGTGGCAGAATAAATTTCAACTTGAACGGCGAACCCGTCTATTCTTCCTCGAAAGACGGCGAAGTTTCCGCCGAGGGATATCTCGGCTTTGCGCAAGACGGCAAGAAGTCGCTTTCGTCCAACGAAAAAACCGAAATTTACATCACCGATCTTAATATCGTGAACAGGTTTTACAACAGACCCGAAAATCCGTTAGTCGTCAGGGCGGACTTCAGCGGAAACATGTTCAACACGGAAGAGTGGCACCTGCAAAGCAAGGCGTCCGTGCCGAACGGCGGTATTTTCGTGGATGACGGCGCGCTCAGGTTCGACGGATCCGGGCAGAACGGCTTTTTCGGTACGAATTATCAATATTCCAATTTCGTGTTGGAATACGATCTGTTCGACGTAAAGACGACCGTTACGACGGAAAACGACGGTTGGGTCAACGGCGTTTCTTATTGGCAGGGCGTGGAGTTCGGCATAGACGGCGACATTTCCGCTACTTCGAGCAGAAACGAAGGGATACATTATCTCGTTTATTTTTCGACCGGGATCGACAACGCGACGGGAGAAAGGACGTCCGACGACACAAAGATGGGCTTTATCGCAAAGGGCAAATATATAACGACTTCGGTCGCTCTCCCCGATAAATATTCTATGTTTAAAGAGGGCTTCGAAGGTAAAGTAAGGGTAAGGCTTTCCGTGATAGACGGGAAGATGAAGGTCTCGCTCAAACTTGTGGAGGAATACGGGTATACCGATATTTTCTCTTACGAATTTGCAAACGGATACACGCCGTTCGGATACGTTTCTCTGCATGGCGAAGGTAATCAGTTTACTCCCGGAAGGCAGTATTACGGCGCGTCGTATTTCACGCTTGACAATATTCAGATTGTGAATTACGACAAAAAACCGAACACGGTGAAGATCGGATTCGAGAGCAATATCGTCGAACCGACGAAAGATTATCCGTATATCAACACGTGGACGGACGACTATCTCGTGATCTTTACGAAAGGCAAAGGAAGAAAGTGAAGAGGGAATATTTATGAAAGTATTTAATAAAGCGGTTTTAATATTCAAAAAAGCGGTTTTGTCGGCGGTCGCGATGATAATAGGCCTTTGCGCGGTTGCCTGCGGCGGAAAAAACGACGTGAGCGTCGACCAGAGCGGAAACGTCGTATTGTCCGGAAACACGATTAATGTAAGCGGCAAGTCGCCCGTCGCGTCAAAAAAAGTAGAGGCGGCTGAGTTTGCTCGTTTGACCGTCAGAGGAATAGCGGCGGACGAAATGCCTATCGGCGGATTTTTTCCTCCGTCCGACGGATATAAAGGTAACGGATATAGGCTCCCGTCGCTTATAACGGACGAAATATATAAGAAAATTTCCGATTGCGGTCTTAATTATCTGGTGGATTTTCAGAACGAAGTAAGCGGTAATCATTTTGAAGAAGCTCTCGGATTAGGCGAAAAATACGGCATTTCTACTTATTTTTCCTATAAAGAGATATTGAATCTTCAAAATATCAATACGATTAAAATTGCTTCCCCTGAAGAAATGGCAAGCGGGTTAGAGCCGCTTTTAAGGTACGAACATTTTGCTGGACTTTACGGTAAGGACGAGCCGAGCGCGAATTATTATCCGCACATAAAAAAGGCAATTTCCGACTTCAAAATCGCGAAAGACGCTCTCGGGGAGAGCGCGAAAGACCTCTGCATTTACATCAATCTCTTCCCTCAGGTTTCCGGAGCGATGCTTTCCTCCGACGAAGCTCACCCGATCTCCTACGACGAGTATCTCAGCGGCTTTTTCGATTGCGATCCCTTTTTCGTAATGTTCGATATGTATCCGATAGCCGGGCTTGAAAACACTGTTGCCGGCAGTTGGCTAAACTATCTCGGCAAAATGAACGAAGAGGCTAAATCGCACGGTCTCGCGTGGCAGGGCTTTGCGCAGGCGGGCGGAAACTTTTTCGACGTGCCCGACCAGCACAGGGTAGCAAATAAAAATGAAATGTTTTACGACGTTAATACCATGCTTGCGTTCGGGGCGAAAGGCATCAACTATTTCCCTTGCTGTTTCCCGACCTCCTACGTCCAACTTGCGCCGGAAGAGAGGATAAACGACAACTCCCTCATAAACAAATACGGTTCTACCACTCCGCAATATTATTACGCGCAGGAGATAAACGCCAACATAAAGGCAATGTCGCCGTATCTTATGAACAGCGCGCACATGGGCGTTATTTTAAACGGCAACGGCGTTTGCGCTTATATGGGGAAAAACAAGATGGACGGTTTCCGCCAATTGAAGAGCGTTTCCGGCGATCCGTCGCTCGTCGGCTGTTTCGACTATTTCGGCGGCACGGCTCTTCTCGTCGTAAACAACACGCTCGACGAACACAGGGGAGAGATAACGCTTTCCTTTGACGACAACTACGAATATACCGTAATCCAACGCGCGACGACCAACAACGTTATAGCGGAAACCTTTACTCTCACCTTGGAAGCGGGCGAGTGCGCGCTGGTGGTAATTAAATAAACATGAAAAACTTTCTCAAAAAAGGAGTTATTCCCGTCGGTGCATACTGTCCCCCGATGCCTCCTTTCGGTGAATACCCGAATAAAATCACCGAAGAGCAGTACAAGGCGGCGAAAGAAGCGGGTATAGATATACTTTACTCGCACGGCGAAGTGATGAACACTAAGACAGAAAAGTATGCGTTTTCATCGCTCGTCTTT
>JAFTDZ010000267.1 GCA_017453885.1 Clostridia bacterium | reverse complement strand
TCTGAATGTAGCGAAGCGAAATGAAGAATCTCTGTGCTTTAACGGAGATTTTTTTTCTTCCTCGCCACATTCCGTCATCTCGACCAAGAGTAGCGCGCGGAGAGATCCGACAAATATTATGGTAACAGCCGAATTTCTCGACTTCGCTCGAAATGACGAGTAAAAGGGACTGACAAAAAGAATAGAGATCTTTCGTCGCGGTCGCTCCTCAAGATGACGTCGTAGAAACACGACATTCGGGCGGCGGAACTGTCATTCTGAATGTAGCGGAGCGGAATGAAGAATCTCTGTGCTTTAACGGAGATTCTTTTTCTTCCTCGCCCCATACCGTCATCTCGACCGTAGCCGACAAGGCGAAGCGGAGAGATCCGGCAAATATTTTGGGAACAGCCGGATTTCTCCGTTCACTTCGTTCAGTCGAAATGACGAGTAAAAGGGACTGAAAAAAATGAAAAGCGGCCTTTTTCTCACAAAAAGCCGCATTTTTATAACTTCTGTTTCCACGGGATAACGCTTAAAAAAGAGGGGTGAATATCTTGAGCATATTTGCGACGAGGCGTTTGCCGAGGTTCAGATCGAGATCTTCGCCGAAGAGATTTTCTTCCGAGCAAACGGAATTTACGTCTTTTATAAGGCCTTCCACCGCCTTGGTGCCGCACATCCACACGGCGTTTTCAAAATGGTGGATAAAACTTCTGTAATCGAAATTTATCGTGCCGACGATAGCCGCCTCGCCGTCGGCAACGATGCTTTTGGAATGAAGGAAACACCCCTTTGCCCTGTATATCTTCACGCCGTTTTTCTGCAGATAGAGGGCGTTGTTTTTTGTGAGAAGATAAATTATCTTTTTATCGGGAATATCGGGTATGGCTATCTTCACTTCCACCCCGCGCGCCACCGCCGAAACGAGAGCGCGGTTGAGGCTGTAATCGACGATAAGATATGGCGTGGTGACGATTATCTCGCGCGAGGCCTGGTTTATCATATTGAGAAGGGATTCTTCCGCCAGCGGGCAGCGGTAGAAAAAAGCCGGCCCCGTTCCGAAAGGAATGACCACTCCGTCCTCGCCCTCGTCCATTTCTTCCATATGGATATATTTTTCGAAATCAATGCTTTTCCTTGACATCCATTCGAAAAGTTGCATAAACTGTTCGGCGAACTCGCCCACGGCGTTACCCTTGATGCGCACGGCGGAATCCTTCCAGTAATAAGACCTACCGTCCTTATTTATATATTCGTCGGCAAGGTTCACGCCGCCGGTATAGGCGATAACGCCGTCTATCACCACAATTTTTCGGTGGTCGCGGTTGTTGTGAAGGTTGGTGACGAACGGGGTGTATCTGTTGAACTTCACGCAGTTTATGCCCTTCTTTTTCAGTCGCTTATAGAAGCCGGAAGGGAGTTTGCGTATGCTGCCTATATCGTCATACATAACGCGCACTTCCACGCCGGAAGCCGCCTTTTTCTCAAGAATTTCCTCTATCGGATCCCACATTTCGCCCCTGCCGATTATGAAAAATTCCATAAAAATATACTTCCTCGCCCCCTCTAAATCCTTGAGGAGCGAGGCGAAGTATTTCTCGCCCGAGGGGAAGTATTCCGTTGCGCAACCGCGGTAGGCGCAGGTGCCCGCTTTGCCGCGCAGATAGTTTGCCTGCCCTAAATATTTTTCCGGAATATCTCCCGTGGCGTTTACGGACGGGGCTTGTTTGTAAAAGGTGTCGCGTATGCGTTTCTTTGACCTGCTTGACCACTTCGAATCCCCGAGAAGGAAATACAGCGTAACGCCGAGCAGGGGTAAAAGGGCTATTACGGAGATCCAAAGTAATTGCTGGGCGGGGTTTATGTCTCTGTTTACTACACGCAAAAACATTATCACCGCAATAAGCACCGTGACAGCCAAAAAAGCCCAGTATGCCGAAAGGTTAAAAATAAGGAAAAAATACAGGGCTATCTGCAGGATTATTACGAAAGTTATTATAGTAAATCTGTTGAATATCAGTTTGAAAATCTTCATGTGTCAAAACCCTTAGGCGCGGGGGCATCTCTGCGCGCAAAAGTCCTTTTCGGCAGATGTATAATACCCGCCGAGTATTCCTTTGTACCCTCCTTTCCACGGCTTGTTAGGTCCTATATAATGTACGAT
>JAFTDZ010000266.1 GCA_017453885.1 Clostridia bacterium | reverse complement strand
TAAGGCTGTCCTTTGAGAATCAGGCGCGGTGTGACGCCACACCTTTTCTCTTTTTTGTTTCAGTCGAAGTCGGGGATTTTCAACGGCTCCGACGAAGTTATAGATAATTTCAATTTTGTGTCTGTAATGCCCGCAACTTTATGCTTTTAGTAGATAAATACCATCTTTCGCATTCTGAAAACGGGCGGATATTTTTCCGTTGTCAAGCCTCGAAATTCGGCCGCCAGGCGGAGAACTGACGGAGTTGTTCTTCCGTTCTGTTGTAATATCTTTTCCCGCTGTTCAAAAGGGCGATCTTCGCCATTTCTTCCTGCGTCAAAGAAAAGTCGAGTATATCGAAATTGTCGGCGATATGCTTCGGATTTTTGCTGCCGGGGATAACGATAAAGCCCATATCTATATGCCACCGCAGGCAAATTTGCGCAGGAGTTTTTCCGTACTTTTCGGCAAGTTCCTTGAAAACGGGCTCCGCGAGCAGCGACTTATCTCCGTGGCCGAGCGGGTACCAACTCATAAGTTTGATATCGTATTTATCGAGGGTTTTACGAAGGTACTCCTGCGGGTAGTAAGGGTGCGCTTCTACCTGAATGACCTGCGGAACGATCTCGCATCCATTCAGAAGATTTTCGATATATTCCCCCTCGAAGTTGGATATGCCGATGGCTTTGATCTTCCCTTCCCCGTAAGCCTTTTCAAGATTTTTGTAAGCGTGCATATAATCCTTGCAGGGTTGATGAAGGAATAAAAGGTCGATATAATCGACGCCGAGCCTTGCAAGCGTTTCGTCCACGGCGTTATCGTTCAGGTATTCGCTCGCCCAGATCTTTGTGGAAAGAAAAATTTCTTTACGATCCACACCGCTCTCTTTCATCGCCCTGCCTACGGCTTTTTCGTTGACGTAGGCGTTTGCCGTGTCGATAAGGCGGTAACCGAGTTTCAACGCCTCTCTTACCGAATTGTACGCCTCTTCGGGCGAAAGCATAAACGTTCCGATCCCCACGGACGGAATCTCTGTTTTATTATTCAGTCGCATTATAAAAAATCTCCTTTGATTTTATAATTTTTGATATTCTTCGTCGGTAACGGCTTCGCACCATTCGGTTGAAGTTTCCGTTCCCGGAATTTCCTGCGCGATATGTTGAAACCAACAATCCTTCGCCGCGCCGTGCCAGTGTTTGACGTTCGCGGGAATATTCACTACGTCGCCGACTTTCAGTTTGCGGGCGGGTTTTCCTTCTTCCTGATACCAACCTTCTCCCGCAATAACGATAAGAAGTTGCCCTCCGCCCGTTTTTGCGTGATGGATATGCCGGTTGTTGCGGCAGGAAGGCTCGAACGTAACGTTGAACGTGGGGATCTGTTCGAGCGTAAGCGGCGCAAGATAACTTTGCCCGACGAAATACTTCGCGAATTTGTCGTTTTTCTCCCCGATGGGGAATGCGGATAATTCTTTTTTCATATCATTCCACCCAGTTTTTCACTTGTTCTTTCGCAAGATCCGAACGGACGGAAGAGCCCTGTATCGCAAGCCCCCTCTTCACGTTCGCGCCTACGCATTTCCTCTTCAATACGCTCTCCACGCTTCCGAGCCCGCTCCCCTCGTGCGTGGCGAACGGCTTGACCGTCTTGCCGTGAAAATCGAGCCTGTCGAGTTCGGTATAAACTTCGTAAGGAAGTTCGCCCCAGTAGACGGGCCCGCCGATATATACCGTGTCGTAAGCGGAAATATCGTCGATATACGCCTTCAGCGCAGGGCGGGCGTCGGCTTTCTTATATGCCATCGCCTCTTCGGTGCATTTCATATAGTCTTCCGAATACGGCTTTACGGGGTCGCACTTAAAAAGATCCGCGCCCGTAAACTCTTTGATATACTCGGCGATAACTTCGGTATTGCCCTTTTCAATATAACCCACCGCCCAGTTGTTGCCGGGGCGGGAAAAATAGATCACCAGACTTTTCATAACGTCATCCTCCTTTTTATTCCTCTGACCAGACTTCTTTTGCCAAACGGAATGCAGCCCACGCTTTGGGCCAACCCGCATAAAACGCTATATGTGAGATGATTGCCGCGATCTCCTCTTTCGTAACGCCGTTGCTCTTTGCGTTTAATAAGTGAAACTTGAGCGATTGATCTACGATACCCGAAGAAATAAGACTCGTCACCGTGACGATACATTTGGTTTTTACGGAAATACTTTCGTCGTTCCACTGTTCGCCAAACAAAATATCGTCGTTAAAATGCGCAAAATTCGGTGCAAAATCCCCGAGTTGTTCTCGCCCTGCCGTCTGTACGATCTTTTTTTCCATTTTTATATCTCCTTATTTTATAGTTTCGGTCGAAGTTTTCCTTAAATAGTAAATATCCGTGGCGCCGCATGCGAGCAAAAAGTCGCTGCCGGTAATAAACGCGCCCGCAGGCGACGTAATGATTTTTCGTTCAATTAAATTTCCGCGGCATCGCCCTACGATATTATTATAACACGTTAAGTTTATAAAATAAAACGCTTCGCGGAAAATTTCAAATAAATCGTTGTAAAAGAGAAACAAAACCGCGCAAAACGTGATATAATATCGTAAGAAACAAACCGAGAGGCAAATATGCGAAAAGGATTTCTGAAAATCGACGCTCACGTCCATTCGAGCGGAATAAGCAAATGCAGCCACGTTACCGTGGAACAACTTTCGGACGACAAGATGCGGGAAGGTTACGACGGAATGATCCTCGTTAACCATTGCCAGCCCTGGTACTACGCGCCGGAAGAACAAAACGACTTTATGCGGCTTGTAGTAAAAGAGTACGAGCGGGCGAAGAAATATGGCGATAATGTGGGATTCAGGGCGTTTTTCGGTCTTGAAGTCACCATCGAACAGCCGTATAACGACTGGCTTTTATACTGCGTGAACGAAAAATTTCTGCTCTCCGCCCCCTGCCTTTATAAATTGCGGCAAAAGGAACTTTTCGACCTGTGCGAGGATAACGGCATAGTTCTCGTTCAGGCGCACCCGTTCAGAAATTCGGGATGGGGCGAGCCGGAATATATGCGCGGCGTTGAGATAAACTGCACCCCGCCCGATTACGCGCGGGCTGAAGAAACCGCCTGTATCGCGCAAAAACGCGGGTTATTGCTCACTTGCGGCACCGACTATCACGGCGACGCCCGCCCCACAAACGGCGGAATTTATTTGCCCGAAAACATAACTTCGGGCGAAGAAGTTGCACGCTATCTTTTGTCCGCGAAAAACACCGAATTGTTCTTGGGCGAAAAAGACTTCACCGCACCGGGTTACCGCCCCGTAAAAACCGAATAATAAATTATTTTCTGTGATGATCGAGAAATCTTTTCAGATCCTTCATCGCCTTTGAAAGCACTTCCGCGTCGGGCAGCATAACTATGCGGAAGCGGATATCTTCCACCCAATCGAACCCCGCCCCCGGGATAACG
>JAFTDZ010000265.1 GCA_017453885.1 Clostridia bacterium | reverse complement strand
CTGCGAAAAAGGGGGTTTTTTTATATTCCCACTACAGCGGAGTATGGGACGTTTTCCAAACGGACAAGCATGAAGAATACCGCCCCGTATATAAAAATATAGAATACAAGGGTGAAACTTCGGTATTTTCTTCATATGCGGACGACCTTCTTATCCCGCAACTTAAAGAACTTGCGGAAAGGGGTATAGACGGCGTTTGGATCGACGGGGAATGTTGGGCAACGCAGGCAGACTATTCGCAAGCGGCGCGAAACGCATACGTTGAAAAGTTCGGAAAAGAACCCGATATTGAAAACGACCGCACAGGTTACGAAAATTTTTGCAGGGAAGCGTTTTACGACTACGTTCGCCGGTACGTTTCCGAAGTACACAAATACTATCCGGATTTTGAGATAGCAAGCAACTGGCTCGGCACTACTTTCTGCCCGCTGGAAGACGATCTCGGCGTCGATTTCATCACGGGGGATTACGATCCGTTCAACAGCGTGAATACGGCGCGTTTTCAGTCCAAAGCGCTCGTTCGCTGCACGAAGCACTGGGAACTTTTATCCTGGGGTTTCAACATACAAAACGGCTATTACGCGGATAAAAGCGCCGATCAGGTCAAGCAGGAAATTTCCGTTATCTATCATTGCGGGGGCGCCGCGAGTTTGTACTACACCGCCATTCGCGGCAACATAAAATCGTATCTTATACCTGTCTGGAAAGAGATAGGTTTATTCGCGAAAGACCTCGGCAGGTTCACGCAGGGGAACGAAGTGCTTCCCGAGATAGCCGTTCTGCAATCGGTAGAGGGGTTTTATAAGGATAAAAAGCGCCTGTTTTCCACGTGGGAAGACGGGTACGCGTCGGATATGGAAGGCGTTACGCTCGCCCTGTCCGATTTGGGCGTCGGGGTAGAAGTCGCCTCTACTTACGTTCTGAAAAAGAATTTGTATTCCTACTCCGCCGTAGCGGTGACCGATTTCCCCGCAATAGAGGGCGACGTGAAACGTGAGATAGTAAAGTACGTGGAACAAGGCGGAAAACTTCTGCTCTTCGGCGCAAACGCGGCGGCGAATTTTGCAGATGTTCTCGGGCTTGAAAAACTCGAAAAGTGCCCTGAAACGCAGTTTATCGTAAACGGCAGCGAGAAAATCGGCATAACGGAAACGAAGGTCGCGCTGCCGAAAGACCGCGCGGAATTATGGTTTGAAAGCAATTACCTTATGGGCAAAAAGACGATACCCGCGCTGTGGGCTACGGATCACGGTATGGGCAGGGTGGTAGTCGTTCCGTTCGCTTTCGGCGAACAATATAAAAAGAACGGCGGCGATCCCCAAAGCAGATTCTTGGAAAAAGCCCTGCAAATCGCGCATTTCAAGCCTTTTGCGCGCGCGTACGGCCACTACAAAGTCGATCTTGTCCCCGCGAGGAAGGACGGGAAGATTCTCCTTCATCTCCTCAATCTTTGCGGAACGCACGCCGATATAAACGTTCGGAACGACGGATATATCCCGTCTGTCGAAAACGTTACAGTCAAAATAAACAGGCGTCGGCTCGCCGATTTATTGAAGGGCGACGGAGAGATAGAAGTCACCGACCGTTCGGGCAAAAAGTACCCTGCGGAAACAGACGGCGATACTATCGGAATAAAGGTCGGAAACATAAAAATTCAGACAAGTTTGCAAATCGAGGCGAAAAATCGTTGTGTAAAAAACTAAAATAGTTTATAATTTTTATATAATCGTGTCAAGGAGGTAAAAATGGCGAATATTCACGATATCGTCCGGATGACAAATCTTTCTCTCGGCACGGTTTCCAACTATCTGAACGGAAAAAAGATAAAGGAAAAGAACAAAAAACTGATCGAGGAAACAATTAAGGAACTCGATTATAAAGTCAATTCCTTCGGCAGAAATCTTAAGACAAATCATTCGGGCATTATCGGCATTATGGTGCCTAATCTCGACGATCCCTTTGCGCCGAAGGTCATTTCGTCCGTAGAGCAGTACCTGCGCGAGTACAACTTCGCGGTAATGATCTGCGATACGATGGGCGATCCCGATATAGAAAAACGCGTTATCGATTTCTTT
>JAFTDZ010000264.1 GCA_017453885.1 Clostridia bacterium | reverse complement strand
TTTTTCTATTTTTATATTGCCGACGTAAGCCGACATATATCTCGGACAAAGATCCGCCGCCTTGACTTCGACCTTTATCTTATCCGAAGTTTTCAGCGTTTTATCCGTTTCAAAAGAAAGATCCGGCATTCTGAACGGGCGCTTTAACACGGCGGCGACTTCACGCGCGAGGCCGACTATCGACTGGCAATCCGGACGGTTTGCCGTGACCGAAATATCGAATATATGATCTTCAAGCCCCAAAACGGTTTTTACTTCTTCGCCGAGAGGATAATCCTCTTTGAAAATAAGTATGCCGTTTACCGAGGCGCCCTCGTAAAAACTGTCGTTAATGCCGAGTTCTTCCCCCGAACAGAACATTCCGTAGGAAGGTTCGCCGCGGAGTTTTCCGTTAAATATCCTTTCGCCGTTGTTGAGAGTGGCGCCGTCCACCGCAACGGGAACCAAAGCGCCTTCGAAAACGTTTGTGGCGGCGGTTATTATCTGTAATTTGCCGTATTTGCCCGCGTCCACCTGACAGATGGTAAGTTTATCCGCATTCGGGTGTTTCGCCATACTTTCTATACGGCAGAAAACTATTTTATCTATTTTTTCGCCTACGTGAATAACTTCTTCCACTTCGAATCCGCAGAAGAAAAGTTTTTCTTCCAGTTCTTTTACCGAAACGTCGGTAAGATCGACGTATTCGCGAAGCCAACTTAAAGGTAATTTCATTTCAGTTTTTCTCCTCGTCAGAATTGTTTAAGGAATCTTATATCGTTATCGAAAAGATACCTTATATCGGGAATACCGTATTTGAGCATCGCGATCCTTTCAAGCCCGAGCCCGAAAGCGAAGCCGGTATATACGTCCGGATCGACGCCGCAGTTTTCAAGCACTACGCGGTTGACCATTCCCGCGCCGAGTATCTCTATCCAACCGGTACCCTTGCAGAGAGAGCAACCCTTACCGCCGCATTCCGAACAGGAAACGTCTATCTCCACGCTCGGTTCGGTAAACGGAAAATACGAGGGACGAAGCCGAGTTTTTACGTCTTTATCGAAAACTTTTTTGCACACTTCTTCAAGCACGCCTTTAAGGTCGCAAAGGGTTATGCCCTTATCCACGACGAGCCCTTCCATCTGGTGGAACATAGGAGAATGCGTGGCGTCGTAATCGGAGCGGTAAACCCTGCCGGGGCTCAATATCTTTATGGGCGGTTTTTCGTTTTCCATACAGCGGATCTGCCCTGCCGAAGTCTGCGTGCGGAGAAGAACGGAATCGGTAACGTAAAAAGTATCCTGCATATCGCGCGCGGGGTGATCGGCGGGAATGTTGAGTTGTTGGAAATTGTAGTAATCGAGTTCGACTTCCGGACCGGTGAAAACTTTGAAACCGAGGCCCGAGAACGCTTCGATAAGTTCGTTGCGGACGAGATTTACGGGGTGCAGACCGCCGCGCCTCGTCGCCTTGCCGGGAAGCGTTACGTCGATGGATTCCGCCTCGAGCCTCGCCTTGAGTTCCGCCTCTTTGAGCGCCTTTTCCCTCTCGGCGATAAATTCTTCGATAGCCGAGCGCAAACCGTTTACGAGTTTGCCGACAGCCGGCTTTTCCTCGTTTGGCACGTCCTTCATGCCTTTGAGAAGTTCGGTCACCTCTCCGCTCTTGCCGAGATACTTGACTTTAAGATCGGCAAGCGCCTTGGTGATCTTGGCGTTTTTTATGTCTTCCAACGCCTTTTCTTTGAGTCGTAAGATCTTTTCCTTCATTTTAATCTCCTGAATAAAATAAAAGCGCCCTTAATAGGACGCCTGATTTCGCGTGGTACCACCTATTTTCGCCCGAAGGCCTCGTTGCGTTATTACGGAACGACCGCCGCAGCCTACTGCCGCAAAGGGTTCGGTGCGGGGCTCAAAAGTGAATATCGCATCACCGCTTTACGCCGCCTTACAGCCCCGGAGCGACGCTCTCTGAAAAACGATTTGATACGCCTGTCTTTTTCACAGCCTTTATAATAAATAATTACTATGCTATTATACATTAAAAATCTTCGGCTGTCAAACGTTTTAAGAAGGTTACCCCGCACCTTTGACGGAGTTTAAGTAGATTTCGGGAATTTTGCCCACTATAAGGTTATCGTATATCATAACGGAAACTTCAACGTTAAATTTCCGCGTTCTGCCCATAGCCTTGAGCGTGACTTCCGGCACGACCTTCGCGTAGAGAGTGTGGTTGACCTGATTTATCCCCGCGGAACGAAATTCCGAAACGAGATCGCACCGGGCGGAAGTTATTTCGAGTATCCTGACGTTTACGCTCTTACCCATGCCCGCGAAAAGTTTAATGCCCGTGAACACGCCCGCGGGAACGCTTACGCCGCGGGTCGAATTGTTTTTAAGGTTTTCCATAACTTTTACGGAAATATCGCGGGTGAAGGAATTTACTGCCACGCCGTCGGTGAGGATATACGCGACGTTTCCGTCCTTATCCTTCGCCACGCTGAAAAATTCACAGTAGGCGGCCTCTCCGGACGGCTGCGCCTGACCGAGCGCGGAATATACGGCTGTGGTGAGATACGCTTCCGCTTCCGCGTCGCCTATTTCGAGCAGGGCTTCGGTAACCCGCGCGTAATAAATTCCGACAAGAACGGACAAAACGGTGAACAGACCGAGAAGTTTTACCTTGTTTTTCGCAGACATACTATATTGTATGCCGAATTCAGTTTCTTTTTGACTTGGGCTTGAATATGAGCGCGAAGATATACCCGAAAAGTATAGCGGCGGTTATACCTGCCGCGGCGGATACTATCCCGCCCGTCAACGCGCCGAAAAGACCTTTTTTCGCGCCTTCGATAGCGCCTTTAGCGAGGAGATAACCGAAGCCGGATATGGGAACGGTAGCCCCCGCGCCGGCGAAATCGACAAGATATCGATACACCCCCACGGCCTGCAAAAACACGCCCGCGAGAAGAAAATATACAAGGATCTTTCCCGGCGTTATCTTCGTGTAATTTATCAGCAGTTGCGCTATCGAGCATATTATTCCGCCAACTATAAAAGCCTTTACGAACATTAAAATTATTTCGGTAGTAGTATCCATTCAATCGTTCTCCACCGCAACGGCGTGCGAGATACACGGTATGGTTTCCCCTTGCTGGGTTGTAACCGTGGATAAAAGCGCCCCCGTTGCCAAAAATAAAACTTTATTGAGTTCCCTCTTTTTTAACTTTCCGTAAATATACGAACAGAAAACTATCGTGCTGCACCCGGCGCCGCTGCCGCCCTGATATTCTTCCTCGTCAATGTTGTATATCACCTCTCCGCAATCGACGTGCTTTTCCGATATATCGTAACCGTTTTGCGATATTATGTGTTTGAGTATCCGCGAGCCGAGCGCGCCGAGATCGCCCGTTACTATAAGGTCGTAATAGTCGGGAGTACGCCCCGTTTCGGTGAAGTGCGTTATCAGGGTATCCATCGCCGCGGGCGCCATTGCCGCGCCCATATTGTTGGCGTCGCTCACGCCGTAATCGACAACCTTGCCGAAAGTCGCCGCTGTTATAGACGGCCCGTCCCCTCGGGAAGAAATTATCGCCGCGCCCGAACCCGTTACCGTCCATTGAGATTGCGGCGGACGGACGGAGCCGAATTCCAAGGGATACCTGTATTGCCTTTCCGCCGTGGAAAAATGGCTGCCCGTGGCGACTACCACGTCGGACATATATCCGCCGTCGACTATGGTGGCGCCGAGCGCCAACCCCTCGGTTACCGTAGAGCAGGCATTATATATTCCGATATACGGAATATTGAAGTCCCTTGCGGCAAAACTCGCGGATACTATCTGGTTCAACAGGTCGCCGGAAATGAGCGCGTCAATATCGGATTTATCGTATCCGCTCTTTTTTATTACGTTTTCTATAGCGGTGGAAAGCATCTTGCATTCCGCCTTTTCAAAAGTCTTTTCGCCGAAGTAATCGTCGCTCAATATTCTGTCGAACACGGAACCTATAGGGCCGTCGCCCTCTTTTTTGCCCGCAACGCTGTAAGTCGAAACGATAGACGGCCTCGAGTGGAACCAAATAGTATGTTTACCCATCAGAATAACCCCGCTATATAATATATCAAGCCCACCGCAACGGACGAAACGACGCCGAAAACTATTATAGGCCCTGCGATTATGAACATTTTTGCGGCGAGCCCGTAAACGAATCCCTCGCTTTTGAATTCCATAGCAGGCGCTACGACGGAGTTTGCGAAACCGGTTATCGGCACGATGGAACCGCCGCCGGCATACTTGCCTATGCGATCGTAAACGCCTATACCCGTAAGAAACGCGCTTAAAAAAATAAGTATCATAGATACCGCGCCGGCGAGTTCGTCGCCTTCGAGCGAAAACATAAATTGCAGAATATACCGCAAAAACTGCCCTATCACGCAGATGAAGCCGCCGACGGCGAACGCGTTGAAAAGACTGCGTCGCTCGTTCGTTCTCGGAGATATTTCCGAAACAAATGAAATATACGCTTTATTGACTGTTGAATTTTTAGCGTCAGCCACGTTTGATCTCCCCCTTTATCTCTTTGCTCCTCGTTTCCTTTTCATCCGCGTTTTTCCCGTAAGGGTTCTGAACGATTTCGTTTTTCATATCCACCTCGCGGAAAATTATTGACGAAAAAAAATTTTTTAACCGTAAAAAACAAAAAAACGGAAATCTTTTCAGAAATTCCGTTATAAAAAACTTTTCAGTTTTTCGATTATTTTATTCTCCAACCGCGATACCTGCACCTGCGAAACGCCGAGTTCGGCGGCTATCTCGCTCTGCGTTTTGTCCCGAAAATATCGGAGAATTATTATTTTTCTGTCGCGGTCGGGAAGCCTTTCGATAAATGTCCTCAACATTATTTTATCTATCAGTTCGTCGCCGTCAAAGGTAGCGGGGATACGGTCGATAAGTTCGGTATTGCTGTCCTCGTCCTCGCTTTCGGCGCTGTTCAACGACAGCGGATATTTAGAGGAATCCAAAGCGAAAACCACGTCCGCACGCTCTACGCCGAAACGCTCGGCGATCTCCTCTACCGTGGGCGAACGGTCGTTTTTCACTCGGTACTCCTCGACGAAACGGTTTATCTTCAGCGATAGCGTTTTTATTGCCCGCGAAACTTTTATCGCTCCGTCGTCCCGCATGAAACGCTTTATTTCGCCTATTATCATGGGCACGGCGTAGGTGGAAAACATAACGTCGTACTTCTCGTCGAAGTTCTTTACCGCTTTCAGGAAGCCGAGGCAGCCGAGTTGGTAAAGGTCGTCGTACTCAACGCCTTTGCCGAGGAATCTTTTTACTATGCTCTTTATAAGATTCGTATTGTTTTCGAGAAGGATCTCCTTCGCCCGCTCGTCGCCCGCTTTAGCCTGTCTTATATATTCCGTAGTCTGTTCGGGATTAAGCATCGTTCCCCCATCGTTCACCGACTTCGGC
>JAFTDZ010000263.1 GCA_017453885.1 Clostridia bacterium | reverse complement strand
TTCTTGCCTCGACGTTTCCGGCCCGCTCGGCAAAGGCTTCACCCTGCTCGGCAAGGATAAAAAAGTTTTGCTCGCGGGAGGCGGTTTAGGCGTGCCGCCGATGGTTTTCCTCTCCTCGTATTACGGGGCGAGCGCCAAAGCGGTGTGCGGCTTCAGAAACGCCGCCGCGGTAATTGCGGAAGACGATTTCCGCCGCAACGAAACGCCCGTGACGGTCGCGACGGACGACGGAAGTTACGGCGTAAAGGGGACGGTTGCCGTTCCCCTGAAGGAAATTTTATCGTCTGGCGAAAAATTCGATATGATATATACCTGCGGGCCCGAACCGATGATGAAGGCTGTTGCCGGCCTTGCGGAAGAATTTTCCGTTCCGTGCGAAGTTTCCCTCGAGCGACACATGGGCTGCGGTATAGGCGCCTGCCTCACCTGCGCCTGCAAAATAAAGAGAAACGGTGAAACCGAATATCTGCGCGCGTGTAAGGACGGGCCGGTTTTCAACGCGAAGGAGGTATGGTAATGGCGGATCTCAAACTTTCTCTTTTCGGCAAAGAATTCAAAAATCCGGTTATCGCCGCGTCCGGCATATACGGATACGGAGAGGAATACGAAAAGTTTTTTCCTCTCTCCGCGCTCGGCGGGTTCGTTTCGAAGGCGACTACGTTAAACAAAAGGACCGGCAACGACGGCGTGCGCATCACCGAAGTTGCTGCCGGCGTGATGTTTTCCGTTGGGCTGCAGAACGGCGGCGCGGATAATTATATAAAGGAAAAACTCCCCCGCCTTCTGGAAAGCGGCACGAACGTTTTTACCAACGTGGCCGGCTCCGACGAGAGCGAATACCTCGCCGTAGTCGAAAAACTCAACGAAACGGCGGCGCCGCTTATAGAACTGAATATTTCCTGCCCGAACGTATCGCTCGGCGGCTCGTCGATAAGCGCGAGCGCGAGGGCGACGGAAAGCGTAGTTTCAAAGGTCAGAAAACTTACTTCAAAGCCGTTTACGGCAAAACTTTCGCCGAACGTTACGGATATAGCGGAAATAGCCAAAGCGGCGGAAGCGGGCGGAGCGGACGGGATAACGCTTATAAACAGCCTGCCCGCAATGAAGATAGATATAAAAACCCGTCGCCCGCTGTTCAGAAACAACACGGCGGCGATCTCCGGCGAAGCGGTATTTCCCCTCGCGGTAAAACTCGTGTGGCAGGCGGCGCGCGCGGTGAAAATACCCGTGATAGGCGTAGGCGGTATAACCACGGGCGAACATGCCGTGGAGATGATGATGGCGGGCGCGTCGGCAGTCGAAGTGGGCGCGGCGGCGCTCAAAGATCCTTACGCGCCCGTTCGCATAATAGCGGAGATCAACGAGTGGCTTGACTTTAACGGAGTAGGTTCCGTGGGCGAAATTATAGGCAGCGTAAAGCCTTGGTAAGTAAATTAGCCCCCTAAATCCCACAAAAACGCGCAATTCCCCATCGAAGGCGTAGGCTTTTCGGCGGGCGAAAATAAATTTCAAGGAGAAAAATCATGAAAGTAAAAGTTGACAAAGATACCTGCATCGGTTGCGGATTATGCGTTTCTATCTGTCCGGAAGTATTCGCTTTCGGCGAGGACGACAAGGCGGAAGCGAAAGCCGCCCCCTCTGCCGAAACGGAATCTTCCGTTCAGGACGCGGTATCCGGTTGCCCCGTGGGCGCGATAAGCGAGGACAGATAACGGTTAAAAACGCGGCGGACTGTATTGAAAGTCCGCCGCTCTTCATTTTATTTCGTTTTTTTATTTCAGCCGGCATTTACATTTGTCGCCGTTCAGTTAGCCTTGTTTACGAGTTTTGCTCTGAATACGAGGTAGTGATGCCGCCCGAACGAATAAATGCCCTTTTCCGCTCTGCCCAAAAAGTCTTTACCGAACGCGTCGAAAATATTTCCGCTGATGGCAAATTCGGGAAGCCTGCCCTTCAGTTCTCCGTTTTCATAAAGATAACTGACCATACACGGAATACTGAAATCGCCGGACGGCGTGGAATCTCCGCCGCTCGTTACAGTTGCGAACACCGCGCGGCCGTTTCCTATTATGTCCATCACGCTTTCATGGGTTTTCGCCACGCACACGCCGGCGGCGCCGAGATCGGGTACGGCGTCGTAATCGGCGGAAGAACTGCCGATATTATCCACATTATACATTGCGGCTGAACGCTTGTTCGTTAAAAGGTTGCACATAACTCCGTTTTTAACAAGGTAGGCGCAATAATCTTCGTTCACCACGCCTTCCGCGTCGAAAAACGGAATATTCGGCACTCTGTCCGGATTGCGGTCGAGGGCTACGGTAAAGTTTTCGTTGAAAACCTTTTCCCCGAGTTTGCCGTTCAGAAGCGACGCCCCGTTGCAATACATATCCGCCACGAACGCGCCGAAAAAATATTGAAGCGGGCCTGCCCCGTCAAAAATAACGGGTATCTCGTCCTCCTCAATCTGCGGGATAGGTTTAAGGAAACCGTCGCAGATAAGTTTCGCGTCGGAAGCGATCTCGTCCTCGTTATAATAATCGGCCGAACCTTCGCAAAACTCGTCCATAATATTGGCGGAGCCCTTGTATTTAAGCGCGAGGCCGAGAGAAAACTCGTTGCCGCGGTAGCGATATTCCGCCCCGCAGGATGAAGCATACGTCTTTTCCGTCTCTTCCATTATAACCTTGTTGGAAAAAATGAACTGCGGATTTTCTTTCGCAAGGCGAGCGATCAACCTCTTTACCGTAGGGACGAATTCCTCCGCCGGAATTATTTCTTTTACCCTGTCAACGGAAATTTTACACGGTTTTTCTTCCGTTTCGGGATAAGGTATGCCCTGCCTTAAATTTTCCGCCGCCTTCTTTTCAAGTTCCTTTTCGTCGCAGTTGCCTATCTTCCCCGCGACGCCTATCGCGCCGCCGTCATAAATGCGGACTGTGTTTTTTATATCGTTATTGTTGCGGAGACTTTCAACTTCGTTGCCCGCCACGTTTATACATTGTTTTCTCTCTATCGTTTTTATTATTTCTTTTTTCATAGATCCGCGCCCTCCTTTATTGAACGTTTATTTCAGAAACGCGTATGTGCGGGCCGCCCAATCCTACCGGCAGGGGGAACTGTTCCATTTTGCCGCAACCGCCGCCCACGAAAGAAAGTATCTTGCGGTCGTCGGCAACGCCGTCTATAAGGCCGAGGGTTTCAAAAACGTTGCCCGTAAGAACGGCTATCTTTACAGGTTCCGCCAACTTGCCGTCGCGTATTCTGTAACACACGTTGGGCGCTATGGTAAAAGTACTCATACCGCTGCCGTGTTTGCAACTTTTAACGTAAAACCCGTCCTTTATGCCGGCAACAAGTTCTTCAAACGTGCTGTCGCCGCCCTCGATATAAGTGTTCGTCATGCGGACGATCGGCTCGAAATCGCAATTCATCGCGCGGGCGTTGCCGGTCAGTTCCTCGCCGAGGTAAGCGGCAGTCGTCGCGCTGTGAAGTCTGCCGGAAAGCACTCCTTTATCTATAAGATACGTTACGCCCGCTTTCGTTCCCTCGTCGTCGTAAGGAACGTATCCGCTGCCCTCTATCGTACCCGTTTCCTTTATGGTAAGAACGTCGCTTGCTACTTTTTTGCCTATACTCCATTCTTTAGCCATGGTTTCGTCACCGAGCATAAAGTCCGCCTCGCTCTTGTGCCCGAAAGATTCGTGCGCAAAAACGCCGGTAACTTCAGGCGCAAGCACTACGGGGTAACTGCCCGCCTTATCGAGCGGAACGGCGTTCATAAGAAAATTTTCGCTCTCGTCGAGCAGTTCTTTTATCTCCGCGTCGGTGATCTCCGCATCCTTGAAATACGCGCCCGCCTTGCTCGCCCTGTTTTCAAATTGATCGTTTCCCGAAGAAAGCGCTACGGATAAAGCCGCGCCTGCCGTCTGAAAATCATAGGTGATGTCCGCCCCTTTGGAAGAATAAAAGTTGAATACCGAATACCTGTCAAGGTATAATCCCATGCCGAGATTAAGGTGCGGAGATTTCAATTTCTCCGCCGCGGACGCTAT
>JAFTDZ010000262.1 GCA_017453885.1 Clostridia bacterium | reverse complement strand
TGATATTCAACGGACATTTTTTTAAGGGAGCAAAACAGTTTTTACGAGAAAATAAGAAGAAAAAACAAAAACGAAAGTATAATAAGGAGCGGTAATATGAAACTTATCAGTTTTACCGTACCCTGCTATAATTCGCAGGCGTATATGGAGAAATGCATAGAGAGTATTCTCAAGGGCGGAGAGGACGTAGAGATAATAATCGTGAACGACGGCTCTACGGACGACACGCTTAAAATTGCGGAATCTTATGCGCGGAAATATCCGTCTGTAGTAAAAGTAATAGATAAAGAAAACGGCGGACACGGTTCAGGCGTGAACGCAGGCGTGAGAAAGGCCGAGGGCATTTATACGAAAGTGGTCGATTCCGACGATTGGGTTGATGAATCCGCGCTCAAAAAACTGCTGGAAACGATAAAAAATCATATGGAAAGCGGAACGCTGCCCGATTTGTATATAACCAATTTTATTTACGACCACGTTTCCGACAATACGCGTTACGTAAGCGATTACGTTAAAATGATGCCCGAAAACGAGTTTTTCGGTTGGGATAAGGTAAAGCGGTTCAGAACGTCGCACCTGCTGCTTATGCACGCGTTGCTTTTCAGGCGGGACGTTTATCTTGCGAGCGGAACCGTTCTGCCGGAACACACGTATTACGTGGACGATATTTACTGTTACAAACCCTTGCCTCAAGTCAAAACGATATTTTACCTCAACGTAGATCTGTACCATTATTTTATAGGCAGGGCGGATCAGTCCGTAAACATCGTGAATTTCACGAAAAATTACGAAATGCAGATAAGGGTGATGAAGGAGATTGTAGATTCGTATACTTACGCCGAAATAAAAAAGATGCCCGAAGGGCTTAAAAATTATATGATTCACGCCGTTTGCGCATTTATGATAACAACCGAATTGTTCATCGGCGCAAAATATTCGCCGGAACGTAAAGAGGCGTTCGGTGAGTTGTGGCGGTACATTAAAAAACGCGATAAAAAACTGTACGGTAAATTACGCTACCGCTCGTATTCGACGCTTGCGAATATCTTCCCTTGGCGGTTGAGAGGGAAGATTATGGTTCTCGGTTATAAAATCGCGTGCAAAAGAGTGAAATTAGGGTGATGAAGTACGATTATCTCGTGGTCGGCGCGGGGCTTTTCGGCGCGGCGTTTACTTGCGAAGCGGTAAAGAAAGGCAGGAAGGTCCTCGTGGTGGAAAAGCGCGGGCATGCCGGCGGCAACGTTTATACGGAAACCATCGAAGGAATCACCGTACACAAATACGGCGCGCATATTTTTCATACGTCGGACGACGAAGTGTGGCAATACGTCAATTCGTTCGCGAAATTCAACGGTTTCGTCAATTCGCCTCTCGCAAACTATCGCGGGGAGATCTATCATCTTCCCTTCAATATGAACACTTTCAGGGAAATGTGGGGAGTGGAGACTGCCGACGAGGCTAAAGCGATAATCGCGCGGCAGGTTGCCGCCGAAAATATAAAGGAACCGAAAAATCTCGAAGAACAAGCGTTGAGCATGGTAGGAAGGGACGTGTACGAAAAACTCGTGAAAGAGTACACGGAAAAGCAGTGGGGCAGAGATTGCAGGGATCTTCCGCCGTTTATAATAAAACGCCTGCCCGTAAGGTTCACTTACGATAACAATTACTTCAACGATAAATATCAGGGGATACCGGAAGGCGGATATACGCCGATGATCGAAAAGATGCTTTGCGGCGCGGACGTGGCGTTATCTTCCGATTTTACGGAAAACCGCGCTTATTACGAAGGGCTTGCCGGTCGGGTAATTTACAGCGGAAGCCCGGACGGGCTTTTCGGTTATAAGTTCGGCAGGCTCGGTTACAGGTCGTTGAGTTTTGAAACGGAAATGCTCGATCAAGAGGATTTTCAAGGCAATGCGGTGGTAAATTACACTTCTCACGCGGTTCCTTTCACTCGGATTATAGAGCATAAATATTTCGGATACGGCGGGCAGCCGAAAACCATCGTAACGCGCGAGTATCCTAAAAAGTACGAAAGCGGTGACGAACCGTATTATCCGATAAACGACGCAACCAACGACGCGCTCGCGGCAAAATACGCCGAAGAAGCGAGAAAAAGCGGATATATTCTCGGCGGCAGACTCGGAGATTATAAATATTACGATATGGATAAAACGCTTAAAAAGGCGCTTGCGCTCGCAAGGGAAATTCTGTGAATGAACGAGAAGGTAATTAAAGGAAAAAAACTTAATAACGCGAGGGATCTCGGTTATATCCGCACCGCCGACGGACGCAGGATAAAGAGCGGGAAACTCATACGGAGCGGAAGGATATCCGATCTTCCGAAGCGATCGGCGGATAAGTTGCAGAAAATGGGCGTTTCCACCGTGGTGGATTTCAGAATACCGGCGGAAAAGAACGAACACCCGGATACCGAACTTAAAAACAGCCGTTACGTATGGCTGCCCGTTACGACCACCCCCACCGAAAAATACTTTTCCGACACGACTATGTATAAGACCATGAAAAGAGAAGGCATTCGTCTTAAGTACGATTACGCCTACGATTTCGACGCTTATATGATAGCCACATATCGCAGTATAGTTTTCAGTGAAGAACAGCAGTCGAGGCTGAGGGAGTTTTTCAAAATCCTAATCGAGGAGGACGGGTGCGTTTTGTGGCATTGCAACAGCGGCAAAGACAGGGCAGGGATATGTTCCATGCTCGTGGAGGCGCTCCTCGGCGTTGACGAAGAAACCATTTATTACGATTACCTCGCTTCGAAAAAATTCTGGCGGGGCAAATACCGTATATACGGAATTTTTCTCACGGTTATTCCCGGGAGGAACAGCACGAAGAAAATCCTCAAATGTATGATGAAACTGAAAAAGTTGTATCTTCAAACGGTTATCGAAGATATGAAGGCAATTTACGGCGGGGTTGTGGAATATTGCAAACAGGCGCTCGGCATTTCGAACGCCGACATTGCCGTTTTAAGAAAAAAATATCTTATATAAAATAAAAATTCCGCCGGAGAATACGCGTTTTATCTCGCTGAGGATATGCCGATTATTCGATCAAACCGCGTTGGCTGCCCGTGCGCATAATACGGATCGAAAAACCGCCTTTATCTCGAAGCGAAGCCAAAATTCGGATAAAATTTTCAATTAAATAATTTGAGATCGAGTTCGGCGCTTGACCGGACTTATTTAAGATATTGATTCTCTTCTTTTAGTCGTAGGTTCTCCGCTGTTAAATCTTCTTTGACGCCGCGGCGCTTTTTTTCGTCAATATAATTGAATTGACAAAAGTTTCAATAAATATTAAAATATATTCAAGCGAAATTCGCCGCGCGCGGATAAGGTGTTTTTTATATG
>JAFTDZ010000261.1 GCA_017453885.1 Clostridia bacterium | reverse complement strand
TAAATCTCACAAAAACGAGGTGTTTTATATGAAATTTTACAATACGCTTACGAGGCAAAAGGAAGAATTTTCCACCATAGACGGCAGCAATAAGGTGCGTATGTATTCGTGCGGGCCCACCGTTTACAATTACGCGCATATAGGCAATCTCAGAACTTATATATTTATGGATCTTCTTCGCCGCAGCCTGAAATACGAGGGCTACAAGATAAAGGGAGTGATGAACATAACTGACGTGGGGCATCTGCTTTCCGACGGCGACGACGGCGAGGACAAAATGCAGAAAGCCGCCCGCGAACAGAACAAGGATCCATACGAGATAGCCGCTTATTATACGGACGTTTTCTTCAAAGACCTTGCGAAACTCAATATCGGCAAGCCCGAACTCACGCCGCGCGCGACCGACCACATCGCCGATATGGAAAAATACGTTGAAGGCCTTATGGAAAAGGGCGTTGCGTACGAGACGGACGACGGCGTTTACTTCGATATAGAAAAATTCCCCGAATACGGAAAACTTTCGGGAATAAAACTCGAAGATCAACTTTCCGGCGCGAGGGTAGAGGTGAACAGCGGCAAGCGCCATCCCGCGGACTTCGCGCTGTGGAAGAAGGCGCCCAAGGAACACATAATGCAATGGGACAGCCCCTGGGGAAAGAGTTACCCCGGCTGGCACATAGAGTGTTCCGCGATGAGCCGCAAATATTTAGGCGACGTTTTCGATATCCATACCGGCGGAGTAGATCATATACCCATCCACCACGAAAACGAGATAGCGCAGAGCGAATCTTTGACGGGCAAAAACCCCGCCCGCTTCTGGATGCATGGCGAATTTATGCTGGTTGACGGCGGCAAGATGAGCAAATCGCTCGGCAACACCTACACGATAGCCCAACTTGAAGAAAAAGGTTATAAGCCCATGCACTTCCGCTATTTCTGCCTTAACGCCCATTACCGTAAAAAACTCAATTTTACCTTCGAAGGGCTTGACGCGGCGAAAATTTCTTATGAAAGGCTCGGCTCGCTTATTCTGAAGCACAAGGCGTCGCCTGATACGACGGACGCAAAAACACTTGAAAAATACAGGGCGGAATTCGAGGAGAATATAAGCGACGACCTAAACGTTCCCGGCGCGCTCGGCGTGCTTTGGACGATGCTGAAAGAGCCTTTTTCAAAGGATATTTATTCGCTCGCGCTCGATTTCGACAGGGTTTTCGGTTTATCTCTTGCGGAATATGAAGAAGAAAGGCCGGAACTTGTGATCCCCGACGAGATAAGGGCGATAGCCGAGGAAAGGCTCGCCGCGAGAAAGAATAAAGACTGGGCTAAGTCAGACGAACTGCGCGATAAACTCGCCGCATCCGGCTTTGCCGTAAAGGACACGAAAGACGGGTACGAACTTTCCCTCAAATAGCCGATAATCTGCGAAAAAGGCCGCTTTTATAAAAATGGGCAAAATAATCACTTTCGTAAAAACCCACGCGGTGGTGCTTATCGCGTGGGCGATAGCGGCCGCGTCGGTCATCTTCGTGCCGATTGACGGCGAATATATAAACTACTTCGATTTTTCAACGCTCGCCTGCTTGTTTTTGACGCTGTTGGTAGTGGGCGCGTTTTCGGGGATAAAGACCTTCGAGATAATTTCCCGTAAAATCGTTATGAAACTCAAAAATACCCGTCGGCTTGTAATGGCGGTGGTTTTCATAACGTATACAGGCTCGATGATCCTCGCCAACGACATGGCGCTCATCACCTTTCTTCCGCTCGGTTGGCTGTGCCTGAAAAAGAGCGATAAAACGCGATATACGGCGTTTACGTTTATAATGCAGAACGTTGCGGCAAACCTCGGCGGGATGCTTACGCCCTTCGGGAACCCGCAGAATCTCTACCTGTTTTCCCACTTCGGGATACCCGCAGGTGAATTTATGCTCACGATGCTACCGCCGTTTTTGCTTTCCCTCGCGCTTATCGTTGCGTGTTGCTTTTTTGTAAAAAGGGAACCGCTCGAATTAAAAGACGAAGAAGTTTACGCT
>JAFTDZ010000260.1 GCA_017453885.1 Clostridia bacterium | reverse complement strand
TTATAGCACCATAGTGATATAATAAACGAAAACAGCACTATGGTGCTAATTTTGAAGTATTATTTAAGAAGATTTTATTTAGTGTGAATACTAAATCAAGAAGTAACACATTGGCAAATCTAGGATAATAAGGAGAATTAAATCTATGAAAAACTTTATCAAATTACTAACCGTTGCAATTATAATTGTGGCTCTAACGGTTTCAACAATCTTATTCGGATCTTTTGTAAAGTCTTATAAAACAATGGTTTCCAAAAGTTCCGATCCTCAAATTATCTATCAAGACAGAATCATCTATCAAGATAGGGAAGTGGAAAAAGAAGTTCCCGTCGAAGTTGTTGTCGAGAAAGAAGTTGAGGTCGTCAAGGAAGTTGAAGTACCCGTCGAGGTTGAAGTAGAAAAAATCGTAGAGGTCGAAGTTCCTGTTGAAATCGAAAAGATCGTTGAGGTTGAAGTTCCTGTTGAAATCGAAAAGATCGTTGAGGTTGAAGTTCCCGTCGAAGTAGAAAAAATCGTCGAGATTGAAGTAGAAAAGATTGTAGAAGTCCCTGTTGAAGTTGAAAAAATTGTTGAGGTCGAAAAAGAGGTTGAGAAAATTGTAGAAGTAGAGGTTCCCGTTCAAAGAACTTATACTTACATAAGTTCTCAAAAAGAAGCCGAAGCTTTGGAAATCGGCGAGGCACTTAACGACCTAGTTATCGGTTTAACTTGTAATGATGGCGAATTCTTCTTTTTAAGTGAAAACGACAAAGAGGGGCTTATCGGCTCAGGGCAAGCAAAAGTGTTTAACGATTCAACGAAGTATCAATGGATCAGGCTACAGGCCAGTACAAATGTAATTGGTATAGGAACAAAAAAGGTGCAATTACAACTCGTATTTGAAGATGATTACGAGTTGCTTGGACTTCCCACTAGACCTGAAAACAACAAACCTTATGTCCGTTATACCGGTGTCGCTGTTATAAATGGAGTTGTATCCAATATTGAACATGATATTGATGGATATGAAACCGTTATAACACTTACAGTTTCAAGAGTAGAGAGTGCTACTTACGCAGCGCTCAATGCTTAATATATATGTCTTTATGTTATTTATAATATTTCTGTGAAGATAATAGAAATATACCTCTGCGGACATGTATAATAAAAAAGAGTTAGAAGTATTTTTTGCAGAAAGCCCCGTAAAACGCGTGTTTTACGGGGCTTTCGTTTTTTATTGCCGCAAGCGGAACGGAATAATTACGGCTAAACGGTAAACACTTTACTCGAGCAGGGCGATTTTTCTTTTCAAAATCGAAAGGATTTGTTATAATATATAAGATCGGATCGCTATGTTGCGGGGGTATCGGCGAAAGGAGGGAAACGGCTTGAAGAAAAAAACTTATATAGCGATAGACTTAAAGTCGTTTTACGCCTCGGTGGAATGCGTTTCGCGCGGGCTTGACGCATTGAATACCAACCTTGTGGTGGCGGACGAAACGAGAACGCAAAAGACCATATGCCTCGCCGTATCGCCGTCGCTCAAAGCGCACGGGATACCGGGCAGGGCAAGGCTTTTCGAAGTGGAACAAAAGGTGAAGGAAGTAAACCGCCAAAGGCTGAAAAGCGCCCCTTTTCGCAGGTTTTCGGGCAAAAGTCACTTTGCGGACGAACTTGAAAAGGACGCCTCGCTCGAACTTTCCTTCATCATCGCGCCGCCGAGAATGTCCTACTACGTGGAGATAAGCACGCAAATTTACAAAACCTACTTAAAATACGTAGCGCCGGAAGATATTCACGTTTACTCGATAGACGAGGTGTTCATCGACGCTACCGATTATATAAAGGCGATGAAGATCTCCGCGCGCGAATTCGCAACGCTTATGATAAGGGACGTGCTGAAAGTTACTGGCATCACCGCCACCGCCGGCATAGGCGGCAATTTGTATCTTTGCAAAGTGGCGATGGACATCGTGGCGAAACATATTCCGCCCGATAAGGACGGCGTGCGCATAGCCGAACTGAACGAATTCAGTTACCGCAGGCTGCTTTGGTCGCACAGGCCGCTTACCGATTTCTGGCGGGTGGGCAGGGGATACGCCAAAAAACTCGAGGAAAACGGAATGTTTACGATGGGTGACGTCGCCCGCTGTTCGGTGGGGAAGGCGAGCGACAGGCTTAACGAGGGGCTTTTGTATAAACTTTTCGGCGTGAACGCCGAACTGCTTATCGACCACGCCTGGGGGTGGGAGCCTTGCACCATTGCCGACGTGAAGGCCTATAAGCCGGAAGCCAACAGCATAGGTTCGGGGCAAGTGCTTCATTGCCCTTACGATTTCGACAAGGCGAAACTCGTTCTCAAAGAGATGACCGAGGCGCTCGTTCTCGACCTTGTGGATAAGGGGCTCAAGACCGATCAGATAGTTCTTACGGTGGGTTATGATACCGACAACCTTTCGGACGAAAAACGGATGGAAAATTATTCGGGCGAGATAACCACGGATTTTTACGGCAGAAAGATACCCAAGCACGCGCACGGCACGGCGAATTTGAAAAAATACACTTCTTCAACGCAGGCAATAACGTCCGCCGTGGTCGATCTCTACGAAGGTACGGTGAACCGCAATTTCACAATAAGGCGCCTTTATCTCACGGCAACGCGCGTTCTCGACGAAAACGCCCGCATTATGGGCGCGGGTGAACAACTTGATTTCTTCACCCCGGCGGAAGAGGAAGAAAAAGAAAACGCGGCGCTTGAAAAGGAACAAAAACTTCAGCGCGCGGCGCTCGATATAAAGAAAAAATTCGGCAAAAACGCCCTCGTTAAGGGAATGAGCCTCGAAGAAGGCGCCACCGCCATAGACCGCAACAACCAGATAGGCGGGCATAAGGCGTAAAAAGAGGGCGAAGAAATGAAAGATAAAGAAATTCATAAATACGACGACATAATAGACTTATCTCACCCCGAACCGGTAACGAAACCCCGCATGACCATGCAGGAGAGGGCGGCGCAATTTTCGCCTTTCGCGGCGCTTACAGGTCACGGCGCGGCGATAAAGGAAACGGCGCGGCTCACCGAAGAAAAGATAGAACTCGGCGAGGACGACCTGCGGATATTGAATGAAAAAATAGCGTTTTTGCAAAGCGTTATCGACAGTCGCCCGCATATAAAAGTCACCTATTTCGCGCAGGATCCGCGAAAATCAGGCGGTTCTTACGAAACTTGCGAGGGCAGATTGAAAACGGCCGACGCCTTTTTACGGGCGCTTATTTTTACCGACGGAGCCTCTGTTCCGTTTGACGATATAACCGACATCGAGATTATTTTTACCGAGGATTACGACAATGAAAAACGGACCGATCAAGGAGTATGAATTTATCGAGGAAGAATTTTTCGATATAGATAAAGAGAGAAGAACTGCCCGCGTGAAACTCGCTTTCGACAAGCCGAGCAGTATTTTCGACGTGAACTATTCGGCAAAAATGCCCGTTTTCAGCGACGATTTCAGCAACCGGATAACTTACGCTTTCCGCATGATACCCGCTAAATATAAGGTAGAACTCGACGTAACGTTTGCCGACGCGGAAGGTTATACCGACGAAATGCTCCGCAAATTTTTCAAAAAAAATCTTATGCTCGATTTCAAAACGCAGATCTCCGACGAGAACAGGCGGGGACGAGTCGCTTTCGGTCTTATAGGCGTCGGCGTTATAATGTTCGCGGCGATGATACTTATGAACAGGTTGTGGATTACGGATTCGGTGATAAAGGATATTTTCGTTTACGTAAGCGATATCGCAACGACCGTAACTTTTTGGGAAGCGATGACCATTCTCGTGGTGGAACGGAAAGAAAAACGCAGCGCGCGCACGTCGCTCGCGGCGCGTTTTGCTTCGATAAACTTTCATTTACCCGAATAAATTGAGGGAAATTTGTTGCAAACGTCGCGTTATTATGATATAATGATTAAAAACGTCAGAGGAGGTAACCGTTTTGGCGGACGAATTCAATAAAATAGAAGTTAATAACGGCTATTCTCCGGACGGGCAGAATAAACTCTCCACGGCATCGTACGTTCACGAGGAAAACAAATTTTCCGGCAATGCGAAGCAACCCGAGATAAACAAGAGAGAGGCGCCCCTTTCGGTCGCCAAAAAAATTAAGAAAAACACGCGTTTTACGGGGCTTATAATAAAAGCGGTCGCTGTGGTGGCGGCGGCGGTCGTCGGCGTGGTCGAGGTGGAAAATCTTCTGCCGGCAGATTATAAAGTGGAACTTTTTGTGGAAGCCGGCGAGGATTTTGTTTCGTATTTTGCGGAATTCGGAGAGTATTCGCCCGAAAACAACGAGATAACCGTTTCGGTATATAACGATTTTACCAAAAGAGAGAAAAAGTTCGAACTTCCCGAAGGCGAGGAGAGGTTCCACGGGGTGGACGGCTTCGAGGAAAACCTTCAGTCGGATATGAAGTACACGATTGAGGTGCTTGACGGGCGAAAGACCGTGGCGAAGGAAACTTTCCGCACAGCAAAGCAACTGCAGGAGCGGTTGGAATTTGATATAGATTTTGTTGAAATAGGCGAATTTTCCGCGTTTTACGTGGGTAATTTAGGAAATTACGTTCCCGAAAACTCCTACCTTACCGCAATTATAACGGGCGGCGATCTCCGCGACGAAACGATTTTGCAGATGATTGACGGCGAAAGCCGGATAGAGGGTATTTTCGAAAACCTTTCGCCGGACACTTATTATACCGTCGAGATATTCGACGGCAGCAGGGTTATAGCCCGCAATTCCTTCCGCACGACGGAAGAAACTTTCGTAAACGCGTTCGAACTCGCAATCGAAGCGATGGAAAACGGCGTGTTCTTCTCCGCCTCGCTCGGCGGTTACGAGAACGTGAACGAGTTTTTCAACGTCCGCATATATAACGCGAACGACGAGAGCGATAGTTACGGCAGCGAGTGCGAAGTTATAAGCGAGGAAGTCGAAAGATACATTCAAGGCGAAATATTCGATCTCTCGCCCGATACGGATTACATAATAGAAATTTACGACGGGGAAGTTCTCGTTTGCAGGGATTTCTTCCGCACGCAGGAACAGTCCTCGTGGTTCGATATAAGCGTTGACGCCGACGGCAATTCAGCCGCGTTTTACGCCTATTTGTCGGATTACGAGCCGACGGGCGATCTGAAGATCGTGGTGGAAAGCGACGGCGAAACGATAGGCGAGGCGAGCGCCCAAATGAAAGGCGGGGAGTTAGCCGCTTACATAGAAGGCCTTTCGCCTTTGACCTACTACATGGCCACGCTTTACGACGACGAAAAGGTTATAGGAGAAACGTCGTTCGAGACGGAGTATCTTGTCG
>JAFTDZ010000259.1 GCA_017453885.1 Clostridia bacterium | reverse complement strand
GTGAACGGCGTTTTGCTTCTTAACACCGTACTAACCGTTCGGCAGGGCGCAGCCAACTCGCACAAGGACTGCGGTTGGCAATGGTTTACCGATACGGTTATAAAAAAACTTTCCGACCGCGAAAAGCCTATGGTATTTATGCTTTGGGGCGGCAACGCGAGAAGCAAAAAAAATCTGATAGACGCTTCCAGACACCTTATTCTCGAATGCGCCCACCCAAGCCCCCTCTCGGCTTTCAACGGATTTTTCGGTTGCAGGCATTTTTCTAAATGCAACGCGTTTCTGAAAGAACACGGAATGACCGAAATAGACTGGCAACTGTAAAAACAAAAGATATGAAAAGAGGATTTACTGATTTGTAAACCCTCTTTTTTTTAATTTTCGTAAGGATCCACTCCGAAATCCTTGCTCATATTATCCTTATAACTATTCATAAGCGGACTTTGCTTGTTTTCCATATCTTCGTAAAAGGAAACGAGTTCTTCCTTTTGCTTTCTGGAAAGTTTAACGGGCGTTTCGACCTGAATAGTGACGAACAAGTCGCCCGTCTTCGCGCGGCTTTTGATGCCTTTGTCCTTTATGCAGATCACCTTTCCGCTTTGCGTTCCGTCCGGAATGGTATATTCGAAGGCTTTATCCAGCGCCGGTATCATCACTTTTCCGCCGAGACACGCCGTTTTGAACGGTACGGGAACCGTTACGTAGAGGTCGAATTGCTTCCTCGTGAACAACTTATGCGGTTTGACCGAGAAAAGAACTATAAGGTCGCCCGCCTCGCCGCCGTTATCGGGAGTTTCGCCGTATCCTCTGCGCTTTATATAACTGCCGTTATCGGCGCCCGCGGGAATATCAAATTTGACCTTTGTATTGACCGTGGCTGTTCCTTTACCCTTGCAGACGGGGCATTGTTCGGTTATTACGTGGCCGAGCCCTTTGCACTCGTCGCACACACGCGTGGTGACCGTTCTGAAAAATCCCGAGCCGGAAGCGTAAGAAACCTGACCTTTACCGCCGCACTTTGCGCATTGTTTCAAAGCGGTGCCGTTTTTGGCGCCCGTGCCGCGGCAATCCGCGCACTTGTCTTTTCTGGTGTAGGTAAGTTCCTTCGTGCAACCGAGAGCCGCGTCGAGAAAACTTAAGGAAACTTCGTAAGTTATATCTCTGCCGCGCTGGCGCCTCGGCTCGGAAGAACCGCCGAAACCGCCGAAAATATTGCTGAATATATCACCGAAACCGGAAAAAGGATTCTCCCCGCCGGCAAAACCGCCTTGAGAAGCGTACGGGTTTTCAAGTTCGTAATCGTACTGACTTCTCTTTTGCGGATCGGAAAGAACTTCGTTCGCCTCGTTTATTTCTTTGAATTTTGCGGCGCATTCGGCGTCGTTCGGGTGGAGATCGGGGTGGTACTGCTTTACGAGTTTTCTGTAAGCGGTTTTGATCTCTTCCTGCGACGCGGTTTTCGATACGCCTAAAATATCGTAATAGTTCTTACTTGCCATTTAATTTCCTCTATTATATTCCGTAAGGCAAGGCGTGTTTTGCCTTGCCGCGGAAATAATCGTTTTGTTGATTTGCTTTAGTTCTGGTGGAACTCGGTGTCGCCGTCTCCGCCGTTAGCGCCGGGCTGTTGTTCTGCACCGCCCGCCTGCTGATAGACCTTCGCGAAGATCTGCTGCGATTCGTTTGAAAGTTTTTCGGTAGCGGCAACTATTCTGTCGTTATCGTCGGAAGCGAGTTCGTCTTTCGCCTCTTTCACGAGTTGTTCGAGCCTTGCTTTGTCCTCTTCGGAAAGTTTGTCGCCGAGGTCTTTCATCGACTTTTCGATTGTGAATACCAGCCCGTCGAGTTTGTTCTTGTTGTCAACGGCCTCTCTCCTCTTCTTGTCTTCCGCCTCGTACTGTTCCGCCTCTTTTACGGCCTTGTCTATATCTTCCTCGGAAAGATTGGTGGAGGAAGTTATCGTGATATCCGTGGATTTCTGCGTGGCAAGGTCTTTTGCCGTAACGTGAACGATGCCGTTTGCGTCTATATCGAAGGTAACTTCTATCTGCGGGATACCTCTCGGAGCGGGCGCTATGCCGCCGAGATTGAACTGACCGAGCGTTTTGTTGTCTTTGGCGAACTGTCTTTCACCCTGCAGAACGTGAATGGTAACTTCCGTCTGATTGTCCGCCGCGGTGGAGAATACCTGTGATTTCTTCGCCGGAATGGTGGTGTTCCTTTCTATAAGTTTGGTGAATACACCGCCGAGCGTTTCGATACCGAGCGACAGCGGAGTTACGTCGAGAAGAAGTACGTCCTTTACTTCGCCGCTCAACACGCCGCCCTGTATAGCCGCGCCTATCGCCACGCATTCGTCCGGATTGATGCCCTTGAACGGTTCTTTACCGGAAATCGCGCGCACTTTATCGACTACCGCGGGCATTCTGGTGGAGCCGCCTACGAGGATAACTTTCTCTATATCGTTAAAGGTGAGGCCCGCGTCCTTCATGGCCTGCTTCATAGGCGTTACGGTCGCTTCTACGAGGTCGGCGGTCATCGTGTCGAACTTCTGCCTTGTAATATTGATGTCAAGGTGTTTGGGCCCTGTTTGATTTGCGGTTATGAACGGAAGATTAACGTTGGTGTTGCTCATGCTCGAAAGTTCTATCTTCGCCTTTTCTGCCGCCTCTTTCAGCCTTTGCATAGCCATTTTATCGGTAGAGAGATCTACGCCCTCTTTAGCCTTGAATTCGCTTACGAGATAATCTATTATCCTCTTATCGAAATCGTCACCGCCGAGCATGTTGTTACCGTTCGTGGCGAGAACTTCGAACACGCCGTCGCCTATATCGAGAATGGATACGTCGAATGTTCCGCCGCCGAGGTCGTATATCATAACCTTGTGGTTGGCGGTTTCTTTATCGAGGCCGTAACTCAAAGCGGCGGCCGTAGGTTCGTTTATTACGCGGAGAACGTTGAGCCCCGCTATCTTACCCGCGTCCTTCGTTGCCTGACGCTGCGCGTCAGTAAAGTATGCCGGGCAGGTTATAACGGCGTCCTTTACCGGTTCGCCGAGGTACGCTTCCGCGTCCTTTTTAAGTTTGCCGAGTATCATTGCGGAAATTTCCTGCGGGGAATATTTCTTGTCGTCAATGGATACTTTGTAGTCGGAACCCATATGGCGTTTGATGGAAATGACCGTTCTGTCCGCATTCGCTACCGCCTGACGTTTAGCGACCTGACCGACAAGTCTTTCTCCGTCCTTTTGAAAAGCAACTACGGAAGGAGTGGTTCTGGAACCTTCCGCATTCGTGATAACTACCGGCTCGCCGCCTTCCATAACGGCTACGCAGGAATTTGTAGTACCTAAATCAATACCTATAATTTTGCTCATAATATTCAACTCCTTTAGAATGTTTTTACTTTATTACTACAACTTGAGCGTACCTTATTATTTTATCGCCCAGTTTGTATCCTTTTTGAAATACACTGTCTATAGTTCCGCTCTCCTGCCCCTCTTCGGCGTCTTTGGTAAATATCGCCTCTGCGAGGTTGGGATCGAATTTTTCGCCCGTAGGGTCGATCTTTTCAAACCCGAGATTCGCAATTATCTCGTCAAACTGCCGAAGGAGCATCGCAAGCCCCTCTTTAGTCTTTTCGTCTATCTCGTACCCGAGCGCCCGCTCTACGTTGTCGCCTATGAACAGCAGTTTTTTAACCGCGTCTATCTTCCCTTCCTCAAGCGCCGTTCTGCGCGTTTCTGCGTTGCGTTTGCGGAAGTTATCGAACTCGGCGGCCGTTCTGTACCATTTATCCTTGAAGTCTGCCGCCTGCGCCTCGAGTTCTTCGGCTCTCTTCACCGCTTCGTCCCTCTCCTTCTGAAGTATGTTCAACTTCTCGGCGAGTTCCGCTGCGGAAAGTTCCTTTTCTTCGTCGGTCGCCGTTTCAGGCCGTTCGGCCTCAACTATCTCTTCGTTTTTTAATTTATCCTCTTTTTTCGACACGATCCATCACTCCGTTATTATTTGTTTGATAATATGTTTTCGAGAATTTTACCTACGTTTTCAAGCACCGCCACCACCTTTTGATAATCCATTCTCGAAGGGCCTATCACGCCGTATGTTCCGAGTTTCTGTCCGTTTGCCGAATATGTGGCGGAAACGACCGAACAGCCTTCGGGCACACCGTCGGCATTTTCTTCGGAACCTATCTTAACGCTTATGCTTATATCTCTGCCGTCGTCGTGAAGAATGTTTACCATTTTATCGTTGCTCGATACCACGGAAAGGAAATTTTTGATTCTGTCAACGTCGGCATATTCGGGATGGTTGAGAATTTTTTCCTCGCCTTCCATAAATACGTTTTCGTTACGCACCGCGTACTCCTTGAGCGCATCGATGACCTTATAGAATATTTCCTTATATTCCTCGAACTGCGCGAGCGCGTCGAACGAAGTTTCGGCAACTTCCACCATGGTTTTGCCGGCGAAAATTTTGGTGAGCATATCGGAAGCGTTGTTTATTCGTTCTTCGCTTACGCTCTCGGGGAAATTTATATAATTATCCTTATACAGGCGCGATTGCGTAACTATCAGCACGAGGGCTGCGTCCGGCTTGATCTTAACGAGTTTAATTATCTCTATCTTTTCGTCCGTACCCGCCGCGGGAACGCCTATCGACGTGTAATCGGTAAGTTCGCTTATTATTTTTACGGCGTTTTTTATAACGTATTCTATATCGCCGGATTTTTCGGTAAATATCTTTTTGATATAATTGAGTTCCTTTACCGAAAGTTTATCCTTCACCATAAGTTCGCTGACGTATAATTTATACGCTTCGGGCGAAGGAACGCGGCCGCTCGACGTGTGCAGTTGCGTGAGATAACCGAGTTCTTCCAGGGCGGAAAGTTCGCTCCTAACGGTAGCGGAACTCACGTCCTTCATATATTTGTCCGTAATGTTTTTGGACGAAACGGGCACCGCCGTTTCGATATAATCGTCAACCACTATCTGAAGTATTTTCTTCTTCCTTTCCGACAGTTTCATTGCGGACTCCTTTTTGGCAATTCGTTCTTTTGTGTGTTAGCACTCTTTACGCCCGACTGCCAACTTTCGGATATATTGTACTCCTCAACGATAAACTTGTCAAGGGTTTTTATCAAATTTTTCAAAAAATTTTTTTCGGGAAAAGAAAAACGGGCGTTCGCCCGCTGAAAATAAAGTATTTTTGTTGAGATCAACCGGTGATTCCGGATTTTTCAAGCCTGTCGCGAAAGAACTTATCGGCGGCGCATTCGCTCGGAAACAGCGCCGAGGGAACGATATAGTAAAAGTCGTTCGCGTTCTTCCTTCGCTTGCCCGAAAGCACATCGAAAGGCATTTCTTCCGACGACAGAGATATACCCCTTTTCATCATATCCTCGCCGAATCTCTTTAACGAAGGAAAAAATTTATTATCGGTATAAGAAGTATAGCCTATTATCCAACATACGGACGCCTTGTCGTAATAAAGGTCAAGACCTTTGGCGATAGCGCTTTTCCAATTCTCTTTATAGAAATCTATCTCCTGAACCACCACGTACCGCGACTTCGTATCCGGAAGAATGGCGAAAGCGTACCAACATTGAAATATCAGATGGCAAATAACTTCTTCCCCTACGGGCGTATGTTTGTATTTTTCGAAAAGCTCTTTCATATATTCTACGGATTTGACCCATTCGAACATAATTTCTAACGACTTGATTTTCGGATCGTTGCAAAAGATAGGACTTATCATTCGTAATTATACCACGCCTTTATTTTTAAGATAAAGTTTAAGATGCTCCG
>JAFTDZ010000258.1 GCA_017453885.1 Clostridia bacterium | reverse complement strand
GTCAAAGATTGTCGCACACATCATCGGACTTGTCAACTCCCTAAATGTAAATTCTATAATATTATATTATTTTTCATCGAAAATTTCAAGCGTTTCAAGCCCCTTTTAAGCAATTTCGGCAATTTTCACAAAGCGCCGACCAACAAAAAAACGTTAGTTTCTCTTTGCAAAAAACTTCCGCCGCTTCGGATAAAAATTTAGAATGAAGGTCAGATCATCAATCCGTCGATCTCAACAAGCGTTCCGCCTTTATACAGAACGGTTTTCACTTCGAACGCCGCGAAGTTAAGTTCCGCGCTCGCCCCGTTCACGGTAAACGAAGAAGTTGCGGGCGCTTCGCGATCGTTAAGTATGCGGAATACCACGCCGCTGCCGTCAGACGCGTTCTTTATAACGGTGAGGACAAGGTCCTTATCGGAAAGGGATACGGAGAAGGGCTTTTCGTCGGCAACTTCCCTCGTTTGCATCGGGAAGATATTGAGCGCGTAAGGCTTTTGAACGAATTCGAGAGCCCTGCGGGAAAGTTCGCGCCGATCGCACACGCCTATTCTGAAAGAGAAGTTGTTTTCGCCCTGATCTATCTTCTTTACGAACCTGTCCGCAGGGATTATAGGCCTGCCGGGTATCGGGTGGGCGCAGTAACTTACGCCCCGCGCGAGGGAGATATACAGCGCGCCGTTCTCGTAATGGCTGCCGTAAACGCAGTTGTTGAACACGGCGAAACATTCATCGCCGTCTATCGCGATATAGCGGTGCGAAACATTCTCCCTTGCGTCGGTAAACAGTTCCTCGCTGCCGAAAGCCGTTTGCCCGATAAGTTTTCCGCTTTGGCAAACGGGAATTTTGAGTTTCACTATCTCGTTTATATCGCTAAGGAACAGCGTTACGTCCACGTCAACGTAGTCGTTATTTTTATAGATTTTGTAACCTATGCGGGCGCGCGTGTTGTCCTTTTCAAAGAAAGCCTCTATGCCGAGATACACGTCGCCGTCCTCTATCACCTGAACGCTTTTCAGCCCTTCGAACGGGCCGGAAGGCTTTTCGGACAGGGCGAACGGCTTTTCGTTTTCGCCGAGGCGCTTTTGCTGAAACGCCTGCATTCCCCACGGATCGGCGTTATCATCGAACGCAACGAGGCGGAAACCGTCCTTCACGAAGGTTTTGCCGCCTATCGAATAATTTTTGAGAAGCCCCGTTTTTCCGTCGATTTCAACGTATTTTCTCCCGTCCGAATAGACGAGATCGCCGCACGCCTTCCTCTCCGTCTTTTTCTCGAAATCAACGAAAACGCTGAACCGCGTGAGCGAGAGCGGGGCGAGTTTCGCTTCGAATATAATCCGTTTGCGCCAGTCGAGGGCAAGGTTGCTCTCCTCCTTCACCACCTGATATTTCAGTTCATTTCCGGCCTCGTCGGTTATTCTGACGCGGGAAACGATTTCGTCGCTCCAGTTCTGATCCGCAAGCATAAATTCGCATTCGATATTATCGGTCAGTTCGTAGGGCTGGCGGTTGAACACCACGACGGGGTATTCGCCCGCGGCGGCATCTTTCTGACTGCCCGCGAGGGCGAAATAAGCCTTGGTCTTGAGCCGTTCCGCCTCCAAAATGCCGTGGGATAAAAGGTTCAGCCCGTTCTCCTCTCCGCATTGAACGCTGCTGCCGGGCAAAATATCGTGAAATTCCGCGTTCAGAAGATCCTCGCACACGGCGTTCAACTTTTCGGCGGGATACTCCGTCAGCCCCTTAGCGGCGGCTACCGAACAGATGACTTCGGTAAAATACAATTCGTTTTCGAGTTTGATGTGTTTGCGCTTCACCCTGCCCATAGAGGTATAACAGCCGGGCATCGATATGCGAAGGGAACTTTCCACCGCTTCGGAAGGCGTTATCTTTTCAAAGAACGCCTCGGGGCAGGAATGTAAATAAGTGGCGTTTTTCGCAGTTTTTTTGAGTTTTTCTATATCGGCGAGGTCTTTTTCGGACGGGCCGCCGCCGTGGTTGCCCACGCCCCACAGAACGAGTACGGTATCCTGCGGCTGAACTTCCGCCCGCCTTTCTATCTCCGCCGCCGCGCCGCCGAGAGGAGTGTTGTATGACTCCGCCCGCGCCGCCTTTATCTCGCTGCCGTCAAGCCCGCGCCATATAAACTGCTCGGATTGAAGTTGCATTTCGCTTTTGTACGGGCGCATGAAAATATAAGAATCCTGCCCGCACTTTTTAATTATCTGCACTATGCCGCGGCTGTGCCCGAACGGATCGAAGTTTATAGCCGTGGTCGGGAAAACGCCGAACTTTTCGAGGAAATATTCCTTCCCTTTAAGTATCTGGCGAACGATGCTTTCCCCCTCGGGCATATTGCAGTCCGGCTGAAGATACCAGCCGCCCATAATACGCCATTTTCCGCGTTTTACGAGGCTTTTTATCTCCTCAAACAATTCCGGCGCGTACTCCTCAACGTACTTATACACCGTAACTTCGTTGTGACAAAAGACGTAATCGAACTCGTCCGCAAGCCGTACCGCGGCGCGGAAAGTGGATAGCGTTGCGCTTACGCCTTCCTGCCAGTCCCACTGCCAGATAGGGTCTATATGCGCATTGCAAATAAGGTGAACTTCTTTCATACCGTACCTCTTTTTTGTTTTTTCGCATATATTATATATCATTTCGCGCGATATTTCAACGGTATGGATCGCAGTTTGCAAATTATATTTTAACTTTTCGATTTTTTTACGGCGAAAATGCCCGCGGCGCGATAGGCGCCGCGGGCATATGAAAATATTAAATTATGATCATATATTAAATTATGGTTATGCCGCCCGAATAAAGGCGCAGTTCCCTTTCGCCGAGCGGCGCCGCCTGAATGCAAAAGGCGTATCTCCCTTTGCCCGTTACCGAAGGACTGCCGCCGGAAAGCGAAACGGTCGCCTTATACGCCGCCCTGCCCCTCGTGTAAAATATCGCCATCTGCCCGTTTGCGATCTTCGCCACGGCGTTTCTGCCGCCGTCAACCGCCGTTTCATTCAAGAAAATCATACTATCGCCTCAAAACTTAAAGTGAGCGGATCTTCCGCGAAATAGGGCGCTTCCGAATATACGGAATACTTTTCGGCTATCGGATCTTCGAAAATTTCAAAGCGTGAAACCTTTTTCGCGAAGGGGTAAAAATCCAAGCCTGCCAGAACGCCCGATAAGCAGGGAATAACGTCACCGTCGGCTTTTACCGAACCTATGCGGACGGGTTCCGCGTCGAAGCGATAAACGGTCTTTTCCCTTCCGGACGCTACCACGAAATATACCCCGCTGCCGTCCGAAGTCGCCTTGCCGCTGAACGAAACGTATTTCCCGACCTTTTCTATCGTGTCGTAAACGAAAACGGAAGTTCCGAACAGAACGAACGCCTTTCCCCACCTGCCGCCTACGCCCGTAGCGCCGCTTATGCCGGTTGCCACGATGGAATTATTCTGCACGAACGAACTTCCCGTAAAGCGGTACTGATCTATCCCGCCGGCGGTCACGGCGGTAAGCGTTCGGGTAGAAGCGTCGAAGGAATATTCCGCACCGGAAAGGCTCACGGTTTGCGCCAAAGTTATCGTGTTCGCTTGCAGAGTATATACGGAAAAACCCGTATTTCTCACAAGAATCACGGTTGTGTCGTTCACGGCGAAAACTTTTTCAAACTCGTCCGCAACCGTGTAGGAGTTGCCGAGTTCCCCGCGCGCGACCGAAAATCTATCCAACTTCCCGCTTTTCAACGCGAACAGGTAGTTTTCGGAAAACGCCGCGCACTTCACCTTTTTACCGTAAAAATCCTGCGAGAGCGCGTTCACCGGAAGGTAGCCCTTGTCCTTTTTGAACAGAATAACGCCGTTTTCGTGTACGACTGCGGCGGCGCTGCCGGTAGCGTTGAAAACCGCGGCGCCGTAAACGAAAGGAGAGAGAAATTTTACCGGCGGGGCGAAAGAACCCCCGACGATGCGCGTAAAAGCGGAAGCCTCCGTCAAAGCGCTGCCCGCCGTATTCGTTATTTCCGCGTCGGCGCATTCGGAAATTATCATTCGCTCGCTCGGTACGATCTCCTCTTCCGAGGCGCTTACGAGTTCCGCTTTCACCGAAAAAATATGCCGATCCTGTGCGAAAAAGGCGGCATATTCTTTTTGAGAGCCGTCGCCCTCTATCGAGAACGATATTCCGCCGTTCGTTTCCGGCGTAACGACAAACCCGCCCTCTTTGCTTGAAGGGAATGGTTCGTCCGTCAATACTGCGGAAAATTCCGGCGAGGTAAGACCGGCGAGCGCCTCGAACAGCGGCAGCGGATCTTTGCCGAAAATTATCTTGCCGCCGTTTATCTTCATATACGCCCTCGCGAGTATCTGCGTTTCGCCGGAAATTTCAATGCCCTTATACACGCTTGCCGAATTTACGGAATTTCCGCCCGAAGTTTTGAACGAGAGCGAGGAGAGCGTCGCCCCGTCGCCCGCGTCGAAAGTTCTCGAGAAAGAAAGGCAAGCCGTGCCGTCGCCTAAATACTCGCCGCCGAGATATTCCGCCGCGCCCGCGGAAACTCTGTTGTAACCGCCCTTCCTGTAAACCGCCTCTATCTGCGAAAAGAGCGTTTCCGCTCCGAAAGAATTTGCAAACTGCGAGCGCACCGTGTTGAAGCACCTTACCGCGCCGCCTGATATCACTATGAAATGCGTGTGCATATTACACCTCCGCGCCGAAACTTAAATTAAAAGTATCGGCAAAATCGTAACCGGTGGCGGGCAACGCATCGCGAACGGTGAGGAAACCTTTGCTTCCGCTTATCAGGTAAGCCTTGCCGCCGAGCCGCAGGGCGGTGAGTTCTTCCGCCTGAAATTCCGCCTTTTCAAGATAGGTAGCCGTATCGGTTTCCGTATCGAACGCATAGTGCAGAAGATACTGCCCCGTCACTACGAACACGTCGGCAATTCCGTCATAAGCGTAAACGCCCGCCGCGGCAGATGCGCCCGCGCACAGCGGCGCCAACGCGCCGGAGAGATCTCCGTCCGCCGAGATAACGCACGCCAGCCCCGTTTCGGTAACCGCCGCTATATATTTTTTGTTAACGGCGGTAAACGCGCGCGCGTATTTTATGCCGGACAGGGTTCCCGAAAGCGAAGTGCAGCCGTCCGAATACCCGTAAAGTTCGAGGACGCCGTCGCAAAGCGAAATATAGCCGCCGCCGTCGGAAAACGCTTCGATAAAGGCGGAACTTCCAGAAGAGAGTTTGCCCGTAGCCTTGAGGGAAAAATCGTAAACGGTAAAATCATCGCCCGCGATAACCACCGTCGCTTCCCTTCTGCCGGAAGGCACCGACGAACAAGTCACTTCTACGGACAACCCGCCCGCCGGATAGGAGTTGGACAACAAAATCTGCCCGTCGAGCGATACGGCGACCGAAACCGTCTTATCCACCCGAGCCTTCAGCGAAAGGGTAATCTCGCTCTCTTCCGCCACGTTAAAGCGCAGCGTTCTCGAAAACTCCGTTTCGGCAACGGACTTCACCTCGCTTATGCCCTGCGCGGAATCGCTCGCGGTCTTTTCCGTCCGCATCTCGCTCACGGCGGAATATAGTTCTTCAATGCGCTTTAGCGCAAGTTTTCCGTAATCCATAAAACCTCCGTTGATCTTCGATTCAGGCGACTAATACTCTATTTCCGCCTGAATGCCGCCTATGCTTGCGCCGTTTCCGTCCGCAACGATCTCAAACGAAAACACCTCTCCCGAAGCGTGCGGGCGTATTGTCCTTCTGCCGTTTCCGCCGACCAGACGGTACAGCCGCCTTTTGCCGTCAACGGTAAGAAAAAGGCGAACGTCTTTCGCGGAATACAGCGAGAAGGACGAAAGCGTCTTTCTTCCCTGAACGCCGAAGTCGGTTTCCGCAGTCTTAAATCGCCTTGACGCCGACGGAAAGACCGACGCCCCGCCGAGCATACATATTTTGCCGAGTGCGCCGGAAAGGGCGTAATACCGCGTTCCGTCTGCGGATGCGGCGACCGATTCCAATGGCGTATCCGCGAGGCGGCATTTGCTTCCGAAAGATAAAACATATCGTTTTTGCGCGTTTTCGGCGGCTTTTACGCACGCGTGATACTCGCCGCCGAATATGAAACCGCATATGCCTTCCGTGGCGTAAACACCCGTTTCGGGGTTTATAAAGGTCATGTCGGCGCCGTTATACCTCGCGAGGCCGCGTTCGCTGAAAATGTAAACTCCGTCCGCGCCCGCGGCAACGGTTTCCGGCAGAAGCCTTTCGCCGTCGGTAAAAATCGGGCGAAGGGTAAACGAATTGCCGAATTCCGACCTCGCCACCCTGCACAAGCCCCGCCTTCCCGCAACCACTATCTCGTTGCCGAAGGCCGCGGCGCTCTTAGCGTGGAACGCGTTGCCGAGATCGAGCGAATACCCGCCCGCAAGCGTTGAAAAATCCGAAGGATCGCCCGCGGCGGATATTAAAACCGCGGAATCGGTGACCGCAACGAGCCTGCCGTACAATTCCTTCACCGCAACGACGCCGTATTCGAGCGAAATATCGAAGAAAGAATATCCGTCGTAAAAGGTTATTTTGCCGCTTTCGTCGGCGATCGCCGTATTTACGCCGCCGTTCGCGCCGACGTTCGCAAAGCATACCTCGCCCGAATACGTTATTCCGGAATCCTCGAAACCGCTTTCTGGATCTTCCGGATCGGCAATGTAAATCTTCCCGCCGGAAGCGAGCATTATCATCTCGCCCGCCGCCGTCAAAGAGGCGAAAAGTCGCCCTTTTCTCACATTATCGGGCAGTTGCATAATTTTGTTACCCTCGCCGAAAAACGCGTTGGAAAGGGAAAACCCGTCGGTAAGCCTGTCGCCTTCCGCCTTGAAGTTAAGGCACAGCGCCGCGGGAGCCGTTTGCGGAGAGGAAGTAAATTTTGCGCCGAAGCCGCTTAAATTTTCAAATTTTATCTTTTCGGTCATACCCAGCGCCTCCCGGGGAGAACGAGTTTTCCGCGCGGGCGCAGGCAGGCGCGCAGGCTCTCCTCGAACTTCGCCCTGAATTCGTTCGCCTTAGACGATTCGCCCGCGCAGCGCAGATATTCCGCCGCCGTGCCGAGCGACAACGCGCGCGGGGTTATCCTGTCGGCAAAACCGTAATCGAGGTCGTCGTCCGCGCTTCTGCGGTCGGGAACGTATCTGTATTCCACCACCGCCGTGGCCGCGGGTTTTTTAAGATGAACGCCCGTCATATCGGCAATATAGGGCAACTCGTCGCCGTTCGCGTCGGTCACCGAAATTATCTCCACCGGTATATCCGAAAGGGCGGAAAACAGTATTTCTTCTGCGTTTTCGGTCACTTTTTTCTTTACGAGCGGGGCAAAATCGGTAGCGGCGTCAACAAGCGCCATATTGTACGCGGCGAGCAATTTCTTAATCTCCTCCTCGCGCGAGGGGGCGTCGTCCGACACGCCGCTCTCCAGATAAGTTATCGCGTCGTCAAGCCCCACAAGTTCCGCCGCGAGCGACAGAACGTTTTTTACTTTCATATCTCACACCCCTTTTCCGCCCGCCCGTTCGGGCGGGCGGACCTGAAGAATTTTTACGCTTCGGTTATGCCGGTGAGCATTCCCTGCCCGCAAGGACGGGAACAGAGAAGATCCGCGTATTTGACGAGCGTTGCCGTATATACGGGCTTGCCCGCTATCTGCTTCAAAACTTTTCCGTCGGAAGTTTCCAGCCACTTCCAGTCGCAAAGTTGATGCAGATTGAAATCTTCCGTATTGAGAAGATACATTGTTCCGTCCGGGCAGAACCTGTCGGAAACCACGGGTATTCCGTTGTAGGTCATAGCGGTGTAACCGCCCTGAATGTCGGTTACGTTCACGTTTCTCTTGTACTCGGAAAAATACGCCTGCAACGCGCGCTTGACGCCGGAAGAACACACGATGAAGTTGACCTTGCTGCCGGTGTTTTCCTCTATCTCATCTATCGCCTTCTGGATCACCGTTTCGGTTATCGTTCCCACGTTGCTCTTCATATAAGGAATAAGCCACGGGTGGTCGCTCCTGCTCAAGCCGTAAATGCTGCCCGTGCTGTTGAATATCGCGCCGAGGCCGGTTATTTCCTGATTGAGCGAACCCTGAACGGTTATGAAGTCGTTGGCGGATATTATGGAAGATGTGAGTTTCGTTCCGGAGAACTTTACCTTTTTATTCGTCCTGTCAACGTAAGTCACCGTTCTGCCTGTCGCCCCGGAAACGGGCGTGGTGCCGGATACGAAATCGACCACCATTCCCTCGAATACGTTCTTAACGCTGTCGAAGGTTACCACGCCGTTCGAGTCAACCGACGATACGGTGGCAAGTTTACCCGTTCCGTCGCCGAACAGCATTCTGCCGAAGTTGAAGGAAGAAGATTTTACAAGCCCTTCCATCTCCGCGTTGAGAAGATTGACGAAAGCGCCCACGCTGTTTTCTGAAGCGCGCACCGCCTTATCGCTTATCTCGATTGTGCCGTAAAGGTTTTTGAGGGTGAGAACGAATTGTTCGTAATTGTTGCCCGCCGCGTCGGGAAGGTCGCCCGTTTCGGTTCCCGCGCCTACGCCGCCGTTTACGCCGTACTGCGCGAGTTTGCGTATTTCCTTGCCCCAGACGTCCTGCGTGGTCTGCTTGATAGCCGCGAGGAGCGGGTTTACGGAAGTGTTGAGTTGTTCGGCAACTACGCCTAAATACAAACTTTTCAGCGCCTTATCCGCGCTGGTCATTGTTACCATAGATTTTTCTCCTTATACGTTTTTGTTTTTGAAAATATCGCCCGCGAGAGCGCCTGCCTCGGCGATGGTTTTGGGTTTTGACGGCGGAAGGACGGGCGCGCCGCCCTTCGGTGTACGCCTTATCTGCGGCTGAGCCGCCGCCACCGCTTTAAGGTATTCCTTTACTACCGCCTCGGTGACCTTGCCGCTCGCAAGCGCCTTTCGGGTTATAATCTCCTCGGAAGAAGTTTCTTCCTTGAGAGCGGCGATCTCGTCCTTTAAGGACATAACGTACTGGCGGGTGAAACACCCCTCGGCAAAGTCTCCGCTCTTTATAGCGCGGCGCACGGTCTTTTCTGCGTCCGCGTCCGGAAACTGTTCGAGGAATTTTTCAAACTCCGTCCGCTTCGCCTCGTCCTCCGCGGGCTTTTCGGTCTCCTTAGTCACTTCCGAAAAGGCTTCGGCGGTAACTTCTCTCTCGGGTTTTTTCTCTTCGTTTTCATCGGAAAAGTTTTCGTTTTCAATGTCCATAATTCACCTCAAATATCTTGTTTTTGCGCGATAACGGCCGCTTCTTCGTTTTTGAGAGCGAGCGCCTTCCTGTGTTCGGCAAGGTGATTTTCAATGATTTCCCTGATCTTTTTACCGTTTTCAAAACGGGAATATTCCTTGCCCACGAGGAAGCGCGTATGCTCCGAAATATGAATCTCGTGGTCGTCGTAACTCTCTGCTTTAGGCGCGGTCTTTCCTGCGGAAACGTTTTCTTCCGCCGCGCGGGAAATATGCATTGCCGCCGCGGATTTTCCGTTTTCCAGACCGCCGAACCCCATAAGTTCGAGAAGCCGCGCCTTGGTTGCCGGATCAATGGATCCGTCGTCCTTATTGAGCAGGCCGGAAGAAATAATTTCAAGCACGTTCTTGCGCCTTTGCGAGGGCGAGTAACTCAATTCGTTTTCCGTTTCGAATATCACGTCGTCGCTCGTTACGTCGCTCGCCGTGAAGTAGAAAACTTCTGCCGCTCCGCCTTCGCCCGCCGCCCGCATAAGCCTCGGCCCGTAGGTAAATTGCTTGAACATTCTTATGATGCGCCTCGCCGTTTCTTTGACCGCGCGCCTGATATTTTCTGCGGGAACGGTAAGGCGTTCGTCATCCTGCTCGAGTAAAAGTTGCAACCCGGCGGCGCTCTGCACGCCGAGCGCGGCCTTGTAATTCTGCGACACCTCGTTTACTCCTCCGAGAAGCACGAATTCGTCGAGAAGTTTTTCCTCTTCCTTTTCAAAATCCGCGGGAAGCGTTTGCGTTTCAAGCATTTCGGGCGGTTTGGAGCCCTGCCTGTAAACGATTATCCTGCCCGGTTCGAGGCCGTCTTCCGAGAGCGCGTCCACATCGCAGGAACCGTCTTCCACGGCAAGGACGCCCATTGAAATTCTGTTTATGAACTCCTGCTTACGGTTTCTTACCGCGTTGTACGCGCGCTGCACGGGTATGAGCCTTTCCACAATGCCGAAGCCGAAGAAACTGCCCGGCATACTGCCCGATACCTGTTTTATAAAGGGATAGAGCCTTGCCCCGTCCACGCCGTTTTCATACGGAAAATCTGCGATATCGAGGACTTTTCCGCCCGCGACGGTAACTATCCTGCCGAGGGGATACGCCTCGCAGGGCTTTTCGTACCGCTCCAGCAAAACGACGGAATTATCCGCTTCTTCCTTGCCGCCGCCGAAGGATAGAGCGGAAGATCTTTCGCCCGCCACCTTCACGCCGTAAACCTCCTCTATCTTCTCCGCGGGTACGACGCGCGCCCTTATTATGCTGTCGCAATCGTCCACCTTCTCTCGGGTGAGATCGTCGGGGAAAATTTCAAACGGGGAAACGACTTCCACCACGGCGTCGCCCTCGTACACGGCGCGCCCGTCGGAAAAGCCTATTTCCTTGCCCTTTTCAAAATCCCAACCGACGTTGTAAAAGGCGGTACCCGTGGTCTCGCTCCAGCGCGTGGCGGAGGAGATAACGCCGTCCTCGTCTATTCTCGCGCAGGTGGAATTGAGCACTTTAGCTGCGATTTGGGCGGTATATACGTCGGCGTCGTCGTCAGAGGCGGCGCGCACGGACATCACCGGCCGCACGCGGGAAAGTTTTGCGAGGCGGGTGTCCAGAACGGGCAGAACGTGGTTGTAAACGTTTCTGCTCTGCCAGGCGTAATCGCGCTCTTCTTCCCTCACGTCGCCCGCCGCCGATACGCCTACGTACTGTTTGCCCGCGAGGAAATCGAGGCACATTTCCCATGCGTTTTCGAGCGGGCGGCGAGCGTTACGGCGGCGTAAAAAATCCTCCGTTACCTCCCTCGCGAGTTCTTCGTTGAACGTCTGCCCGCTGTCGTTTTCGTTTAAGTTCATTTTACGGTTCTCCTTGAATTATTTTTTGCCCGTCGTCTGCCGCAGAGCGGCAAGCAATCTCTCCTTTTCCGCCGAAAGTTCCTCGTCCGTCATCTCCGCAACGTTCGGCGCCGCTTCTTCGATAACGAGTTTCGCGGCGGCTACGTCCGGCGGAACGTTTTTAGTGGATACTTTGCGTTTTACGAGTTTTATCTCCCCGTCGCATTCGGCGTATTCTTCCACCGTTTCGGTAGTTTCGTAACCGACGGCGCGGCGGAGAAGGGCTTCTTCAACAAGTTGTTTTTTACTCTTTTTCATCTTATCGGCGCCCGCCCGACCGCTTTAACCTGCGGGCGAGCCTTTCCTTGTCCTTTTGAATCTCCGTCGGCTCAACGCGAGAAGGAGGCGGCGCCGGTCTGGACATTATATAATAGCGGAGTTCGTCGAGGGAGTGGTCGTCCTTTTTTTTGGGAACGTCGCCCTCTCCCCACCAGTAGCCTTTAAGTTCCCTTATAAGGTTTACGCAGTTGCGGAATATGAACAGTTTTTTTGCCGAAAACGCGCGTTTTACGCGGTTTATGCCCGAAAACAGATCCTTGTTCACGCGGGTGTTCACGAGTATGCCCTGCTCGTAAAAAAGTTCCGCCACGCTCTTTTCCGAAGCGAGCGTGCGCTGGTTCGCCGCCGAATCGATAAGCGCCTCTATCCTGCCGGAAGAATCCGTATGCCAGCCGAGCGAGGCGGAAATTTCCTTTATCTTTTCCGCGTGGTAGTCAACCGTTCTGCCCGCCTCGTAATGCTCTGCCACCACATAAACGTTCCCGTCGTAATCTACCGCGTACCAGTGACAGGAAAGCGGGTTATTGAGCCCCGGATCTATGGAGAGTTTATCCTGCCAGTCGAAGGGAATATCGAACGGATCGATAACGTGTTCTTCGGTAAATTCCGTGTAAACCAGCCCCTCTCCGCTCCTGAACCTGCCGTAACGCCTGCTTTCGAGTTCGTCCGGAGAGAGCGCGTCGTTAAGCGCGGAAACTTCGCTCTCCGGCAAAAACGGGTTGTCGCTCCACTCCATGAACTCGCACCAGATCTTCTTTCCGTCAGCCTTCATATAAATATCGGTATATGCGAAGGTAAGGCCCTTAAGCGGAGTCATCGTTCCGAATATATCGCCCTTTTTATCGAGAACGCGCATTCGGCATTCCTCGTAAATATCGCGAGGGGGCTCCTCGTCGAACCAGACGTAATCGAGCGAACTTCCCTGAAACTTCTCCCTGCCCTGATCGCAACTTTTGAAGCCGATAACGGAGATCCCGCCGAAAACGTTCCTTACCTTTATCTGGTCTATCACTCCGCTTTCCGGAAACTCCCTCTTGCCGGACAGCATGGTTATATCCGCTATCCAACTCTTGTCGAGGTAGTGAAGTATCTTCTTCTGCGCCACGTCCCTCTGCACCTGCGAGGACAGCGACACCACCCACCCGAAAGTATCTTTGCGGTTTTCCCTGTACGGGTGAACGCCCCTCGCGAAATATACGCATTCCACCGCTCCGCACTCGGTCTTGCCGCTGCGGTTTCCGCCGAATACCCATCTGTTGCGGCTCGCGCTCCTGTGGAAAGCGAGTTGCTTGAGGTGGACCTTCTCCCCGCGGTTGTAGACGAACAACGGCAGTTCCGCCCGCCGCTTCTCCTCCGCCTCTATCTCTTTTATTCTCGAAATTATCTCCGCTTCCGATTTCGACATATTCTCTCCGTATGCGGCAAAACATACCGCCGCAAATATCCTCCGCCGCTGTATAATCGTTATTACTCCGATTATGAAACCGCGCATATTGATCGCGGCGTTGCTGTTTTTCGCCGCTACAATTTCATACACGGGCGTCAGGGCGAACGCGGCTGCCGTTTACGCGTTGAACGAAACGGAAGTAACCTCTTTGCTCGACGCCGACGCGGAAGTTTACGCGCGTATTTTTTCCGAAAACACCGCCCTCTGCGCCGACGAAAGACTTACCGACGCGATATTCGTTCTGCCGCTCACCTACTACGTGAAGGTCACGGCGTACTCGCCGGAAAGTTGCCGCGTGGCTTACTGCTACGAGGATTACGACTACGCGCGCAGCGTTTACGGCTACGTTTCCACAGCCCTGCTCACCTTCGTGGCGGCGCCGCCGACGGGCAGAAGTTTCCCTAATATCTTTCCGGAATTCGAGGGCAACGGCACCTTTTACAAGAACAACCGCTTCGAAACTTATTACGCCGCTTCCGATCCTTACGCCGACGCCTTCTTTTACGGCTATTACCACCGCGGCGCGGAAAAATACTGCTACGTATTACGCGGCGGAAAATTCGGCTACTACTCGGCGGACGTTTTCGGCAGGATAGAAGTGCCGCCGCACGCCGATCCCAAACCGCTTGAAAAGTCCGCCCGAGAGAGCGAAAGCGCGGCGGAAACTTCCGAAAAATCCGGCTTTTTCGCCAGCGACGTGAACAAGGTCATTTTCATCGCGGTCACCTGCGTGATAGCAGTCAGCGCCGTTTACCTCGTATTTCTGCCGAAGAAGAGGAGCGAGCCTCTCCCCGGCGAGGACGAGGAGTTCGAAACCGACGAATGATCCGCGCCCGTCGCTTTGCGCCGCGGTCATTTTTTGAAAACCTTGCCGTCCGCCTCTCTGAAAACCCCGCTTATACAGGCGGGTTTCATTTTTTTTATGCGGCTTGCTATCACCGCTTCTTCGGAAAGCACGGCGTGCCTTTTTGCGGCGAGGAACGCTATCCTGCCGGCGTAGTCTTTTTTGAAGGTCTCCTCGTCGATACCCTGCGATTTAAGCGACTTTTCAAACCGCGCGAGCGCCACGTTCACCCTTCGGAAATACGCCCGCTTCGACAGGTACATCTCCTCTTTATTTCTCCCGAACTTCTTCGCGAGAATGGAAATATCGTCTGCGGAAAGTTTCCTCAAAGCCTTCCTCGCCTTGTCTTTAAGGTCTATAAGAAGGTTCCTTCTCTCTATCATTCCGCATATCCTTTCCGCCTGCACCGCGCACGGCGTTAGATTGTAAAAAGATCTTACCGCCGCTTCTTCTATAAGATCGTTCATTTCACCGATCACGCGGTTGAGTTTGCCGTAGGAAGCCAACACCGTTTTTGCCGTTATAAACATTCTGACTCGATCCTCCTCTTTGTTGAGCGACTTCATTATAACCCGAAAATCTTCCGCGGAAAGGGCCGAGCGCCTATTTACCGACCATAAGTAAAAAAAACGGCACTACATATTGCAAAAGGAAAAATAAGGGTATATAATATTTCGCCAAAAACGAACAAATGTTCGCTTTGTGCCTATATGATAGCACCCGTATATGACAGTTTCTGTCAGTATTAAAAAAATATCAAAAAAAATTTTACGGTAAAATTATAGACAAAACGCCCTTTTATATGGTATGATATATATAATTACTTGTTAAGGTAAACGGAAGTGCGTAAGAGAAAGTGCGTTTTCAACCTTATATTCGCGTTTTTCGCGTCGCTTGGCGCGGCGTTTTTCGCCGCGGGCGGGTTTTCCCTCGCCCATGCGGAAGAAGCGGAACTCGGCCCGATAGCCTATCTCGACTACGCGCTGAAAAATCCCAAAGCCATCTATGCCGACGGGGAGATCGTTGCCGTATCGCAGGAGAGCGGAACTGTGTTCTTCTACGACGGAAAGATATACGAGAAGGATATTTCCGCCGAACAGCAGATAGCGAGGAGCGGCGATCATATCTATTATACCCACCACAGCGTTCTGCGCAGAGTTAAGATAGGCGTTTTTGCGGAAGAGGACGTTAAGAACTCCGGCGACATTATCCCCGCGAACGGTTTCGCCGTGTTCGGAAGCAAGTTGATAACCCTTACCAACTCCGGCGCGCTGCTGTATGAAAATATGTTTACTTCCGCCCCCTCGCCCTATTCCTTCAACGAGGAAATAGAGACCAACCGCTTCCTTTCGGGCAACGCGTATTCGGCGGAAGGCAAAGATTACTTCGCGCTTATCAGGCGGCTTTATATTAACGGAGATTTCGTTTACGAAAACCCCGAGGACTTCACCCTTGCCGACTATATGACCGAATTCGGCGGCAAGTTGTACTTTTCAAACCGCAACGGAATTTTCCGCTTTGACGGCGAACCCGTTTGCGTTTACGAAAAGAAAGTGACCGTTTCCACACGTTCGGACGGCGTTCTCGGCCTTTGCGCGCGCGGTGATAAACTGCTGTTTATCGACGGCGAAACGGACAAGATAATGCAGATGGACGCGGACGGCTCGAACCTGAAGGAGTTTCACTTCGACGTAAAGGTGAACACCGCGGCGAGCGTTCCTTCCCCCGCGAAAGACATTCCGTTTGAAACCGTTACGGTAAGGAACGGTTCGCGGATACACTTCGGCGGAATAAGCGGCGGGGTTTTCAACTTTACCGAAACCGCCGTGACGAGTAAGGACGAGGACTATATAAAGATAGGCGAGGAGAGCGGTTATTCGGTTCTTTTCGGCAACAGCGGTTACGCCTTCATACGTAACGAAATAGTGGAAGAAAAACCGCAAAATACCCCGATAACCTTTGAAAAAGGCCTTGTTTTGCACGCGTGCAAGACTTACGACGTGTGCCTTGCCATAACCGGAAGGGAGAACTTCGGCTTAAAGAAAGGCGACGGCGTTACCGTTGTGAAAATATACGAGATGAACGGAATCAACTACGCCCTCGTTGAAACGGAAAGCGGAGAATTGACATTTGTGCCGGCGGGCGAGATAACCGAAAGTTTTCTGCCCCCTCTGCCCGTTAACACGATGCGCTCGTCTTTAGTTACCGGAAAGGACGATACGGCGAAGGCAGTAGTTATCATAATATTGAGCACGGCGGTGCTCCTGCTCGCGCTGTTCGTGATATTCGTAAAAAAAGAATACGTAAAATTGTGAGGTAAATATGGGAATTTTCGATTTTTTCACAAAAGAGACCGAGCGCCCCGCCGAGAAAAACGGCAGGCAGATAGCGATAGGTAAACCCATCAACACGCGCGAGACGAACGGCGGCGCGCTGCAGGTGTTCCGCCCGAAAGAATTTGCCGATCTCACCCCTATTATAGACGCGCTGAAGCACAACAGATCGGTCATCGTGTATATCAACCAGATGAAAAAAGGCGACGATATGCGCGCGATAGATATTCTCTCCGGCGCCATCTACGCCCTTGACGGCAGTATGATGCCCATTGAGGACAGCGTGTACATATGCACACTCGAAGGCCTTGCCGAAAGTTGAGCCCGTATAACCGTAAAAGCCCCCTTTTTCACGCATAAAAGCCCCTTTACGGGGTCTTTTTCTTTTTTAACGAAAAATATCGGGTAAAATTTATACATATC
>JAFTDZ010000257.1 GCA_017453885.1 Clostridia bacterium | reverse complement strand
TTAACAGATTTTTCACTAACGCCGACGACGACCTTAAAATAATAAACTATGACGGGCTTTCGGGACGGGTGTTTGAAACCCGTGAAAAAAGAGAGGACAAAATATCGCTTGCGGAAGATATAATGGCGATAGCCGAGAGCGGACTCGATTTTAATATGCGTTTTCGCACAAAGCGAAGTAAAGTTGACGCGAAAAGTTTTTTGCATCTCGACTTAAACTGCTTTTTGTATGAAATGGAGATAAAAGCCGCTAAGATGCTTGAAATAACGGGAAAAGATCCCGCGATGTTTTTGTCATCAGCCGAAAAGCGCAAAGAACTTATTCAAAAATATTTTTTTGTCGGCGAAGAGGGGGTGTACCGTGATTATAACTTTGTTGACGGCGGATATTCGGAAATAACGAGCGCCGTATCGGTATATCCTTATGCTTACGGCATATCGGATGACAAAGACGGACTATTAAAGGTGATAAAGCCGCTCGAATACGAATACGGGATCACCGTAACGCCGTATCGCGGCAAAGATATATATTTTCAATGGGACTATCCGCTGATGTGGCCTGCGGCAACGTGTATTATATATAAAGCGCTGAAGCGGCTCGGTTTGCACGCCGACGCCGTACGTATAGCGAAGAAATACATAAAAACCGTAGATTCCGCTTTTATAAAGACGGGCAGGCTTTGGGAAAAATATGACGCTGTTACGGGAGGAATAGGTCAGTCGGCAGAATACGAAACTCCGGAAATGATGGGTTGGACGGCGGGCGTATACGTTTACTTCGACGAAGAATTAAAAGACGCATAAAATGAAAAATATCGATATAAAAAGACTTTATAAAGCGCTTACGGACCGCAACAGTTATACAGTCCGCACGTCGCTTTCGATATTGCGGCGAGGATAGTTGAAAAGGTAAGCGGATTAAACTATGCCGAATATGTAAGGAAGAATATTACCGAGCCTATCGGAATGAAAGATACTACCTTCACGCCGAGTGAAGATCAATGGAACAGACTTGTAAAACTTCACGAACTCTACGCCGACGGAAATATGAAAGCGATCGAAGCAGACCGCAAATATATCTACGGCGAAAATCCGCTATACTATTGTTGACAAATCACAGAAAATATTATAATATAATCGATATACTTAATACGGACGGATATTTATGGTTACTATCGAAAACGTTGCAAAAATAATAATACTTGCGGGGCAATCCAATGCGGTCGGCGTGGGATATAAACAATATCTTGCCGACCATTTTCCGGCGGATAAGGTTAAAGAATACGAAAGAGGATATAAAAACGTTAAGATAAATTTTTATTCTCACGATTTCGGCAGCGACGGTTTCGTCGATACGACGACCGGTCTTGCCGAAAAGACGAAGCCGACGTTCGGCCCCGAAGTGGGAATAGCGGAAAAATTAACGGAAGATTATCCGAACGAAAAGTTTTACATAGTAAAATATGCGATAGGGGGCTCTACGTTATATCACGACTGGTTATCGCCTGCAAGCCGCGCGGCGGAAGGCGATAACGACCGCGGAATAAACCGCACGGGATATTGCTACGATGAATTTGCCTCTCTTTTAAGAAAGAGCATACGTTTGCTTGAAGAACGCGGATATAAGCCGGAGATACGCGCGTTTTGCTGGATGCAAGGAGAGTCCGACGCGTTTGAGCAAAACGACGTTGACGCATATATAAAGCGTTTCGATAAGTCGTCATTGAAACTGAAACCATTTAACAAACCGAAACAACGGCAAAAGGCAGACAGAGCGAAAAACCTTGTTTGCTTTTTTCTCAAGTTGCCGCACTCGAAAGTATAATTAACTATAAATAATTACGCGTATCGAAACGCAAACCGTGTATTCTTCGTAAACGAAAAATTCGCGCAATGCGGTCGGTATTGCAATGTACGACAAAAAATCGACCAGTTACGACAAAAGGTCTTGAAAAAATTAAAAAACGGCATATAATGATTTTCATATAATCGGTAAGGGAGAAGAAAAACGTTATGATATGGTATGCGCTCGCCGTCGTTGCGGCGGCTTTGGTTTTGTTTGCTATAACGTTTTATGTCGCGCTGACCGTCAAGAATCCTAACCCGAAAAAAAAGAGAAAACAAACGGCGGTCCCTACCGGATACGTGCGCGCCGAGGGCGGTAATATTTACGATGAAAACGGAAAAATTCTCGTGTTGAAGGGGGTTAATCTCGGTAACTGGTTCGTGCAGGAGCCGTGGATGGCGGTAAGCACTCTGGGGAAATGGAAAAATTCGGTTTACGGAAAAAAATATAAAAACGGTGAATATACGCAGAAACGCGCTCTGGAAGCCATGCGCGCGAACCGTTACCTCGATGAAGAAAAAATTTCCGAACTTAACCGATTATATATCGACAATTATATAACGGAAAAGGATTTCGGGAATATTTCCTCTTTGGGGCTTAATTGCGTAAGGATAAATTTTACCTGTTACAACTTCACTTACGACGGTTACGAAATAGACGAAAACGCTTTTATTAAATTAGACGAAATACTCGGTTTATGTGAGAAATACGGGCTTTATGTCATTTTGGACAATCACGGCGCGATAGGTTCGCAAAACAGAGACAACCACTCCGGCAACAACGATACTTTTGACCTTTACGGTAACGAAAAAAACGAAAACGCCACTAAGCGATTATGGCGATATATTGCCGGAAGATACGCCGGAAAATATAAAAACGTGATAGCCGGATACGATCTTCTCAACGAGCCGCGCCGCGCGCCCGGAAAATTTGCAGGCAAAAAACAATTCGATTTCTATAACGAACTCTATAAAACGATACGGGCGGAAGATCCGGAAAGAATGATAATAGCGGAGTGTTTCACGTTCCCCGCGCACGGTGTAAACGGCCGCCGTTACGGGTGGGAAAACGTGTGTTATTCTTATCATATATATAATCTCACGCCTTTTTCCGAGAGGTTCGTCGTTAAATTTTACAGAGCGATGCACAATCTGATGCGGTACGACTTTCCCGTGATAATAAGCGAATTCAGCGAGTGGAGCAACGAAAAGGGCTGGCGGCAGGCGTTTGAAGAATTTGAAAAACTCGGTTGGTCGCATCTTTGCTGGCTGTATAAATCGAACAAATATTATTACTGCCGCAACGAAAATAAAATGAATTGTTGGGGACTTTACGAACTCGACGCGGAACCCGTAAATTTATATACCGCCGATTACGCGGAGATAGCGGACAAGTGGAAAAACGTAACCACAGATAAATGCGTTAAATCTACCATATATTATATATACGCAAAGCGTTTCGGCGGAGAGGAGAGAGATGAAATACGGTAAAATAAACGGACTGGAGAAGGAAGTTTCCGCAATATTTTACGGGTTGGGAACGCAACCGTTCCTGAACGGCTACGGAGAAGAACTTATTTCCGCCGCCCGGGCTTGCGGAATAAACGCTTTCGACCTCGCCCGGGTTTACGGAAAGAGCGAAGAAGTTTTCGGTAAATGGTTAGATAAAAACGGCACTCGCGAAGAGGTTGTAATTCTTTCGAAATGTTCGCACCCTTCTCTTTTAAGAAAGGACAGGCTCAACGGGAAAGAGGCGGAAAAGGACCTTGCGCTTTCCCTTGAAAAATTGAATACGGATTATATAGATATTTATTTATTCCACAGAGATTCTCCGAAAAAAGACGTTTCCTGCGCGGTTGAAATAATGAACGAATTCAAGGCTAAGGGAAAAATCAAAGTTTTCGGTGCGTCCAACTGGAGTTATAGGAGAATAGACGAGGCGAACGAGTATGCGTATAAAAAGGGACTCGTTCCGTTTTCCGTAACAAGTCCGCAATTTTCGCTTGTGGAAAGAGTGAACGACGTATGGGGCAACTGCGTGACGCTTTCCGGCAAAGAAAACGAGGCAGATAGGATCAAATGCGCAAAGAGCGGTATCGCGGTGTTGCCGTATTCGCCGCTGGGGCACGGATTTATGTCGGGAAAGATCGTTTCTTCCGCGCCGGATCGTTCCGCTTTGCCGCGCGCCGCCGTAAAGGGCTTCTGGAGCGAAGAAAACCTTAAAAGGCTCGCGCGCGCGGAAGCCGTGGCGGAGCGGACCGGATACACCGTTTCGCAGATCGCGCTTGCCTGGTTGTTTTGCCGGGGAATGAATATTTTTCCGATAATTTCCGCCTCTGCGCCGGAGAGAATAGAAAAGAACGCCGCCGCCGCGGATATAAAACTGACCGAAGAAGACGTAGCGTTTTTATCCGGCGAATAAAAAGCCTGCTTTTCGGAGAGGTTGGCGCGCCGCGTAAGGGCGTTTTTTACCCGCCGATTGCAAGTTACGACAAAAAATCGACTAGTTACGACAACACGTATTGACAAAATCGGGTTTTCGGGTTACCTTAAATAGCGAGCGGATAATCACCGTGTGCCGTACTTTGCGCCGCCGCGCGGGAAAACATTACACGGAATTTTCCGGTCAGATGATTCAGGTATTGAAAGGAGCCGTTCCTTTTAATATAAAAAATATCATAGGAGGATTTTATGAACAAGAAAAGATCACTTTCGAAACTTATCGTGTTCGCCATAGCGGCGGCGGTATTTTCGACTTCGGTTTTTTCGCAGAGCGTTTCCGCATTTGCAGATTACAAGCCCATAGCGGTACTTGATTACACTACTCTTGCAGACGCTCAGGCTGAGGCTGCTAACGTCAACCTCGAAATTACGGGCGAAGGTTCCGTCCTTCTCAAGAACGAAGGCGTGTTGCCTCTTTCCGAAGGGGAGAGAGTAACGTTATTCGGTTCCGCCGCAACGTCTATGCAGGGGGCTTCCGGCTCTCTCGTTACGGCGATGAATGAAGAAGGCTTCAAGGTCAACCCCGCCGTAATAACCGACGCTTCCGTATCGAACAGGACCATACAGGGGTATAACACCGCCGGTATAGTCGTGTTGAGGCGCGGCGGCGGCGAAGGTTCCGACCTTGCCGTTGTAGATAGCGAAAACGCCGACGACGCGGGAGAAAACCTTGGCGGCTGGACGCACAAACGTCTCGGCACGAACGCTCAAGGAGTAGCGAAGAAGCACAACCTTATGCTCACCAAGAGCGAGATCGCTCTCATAAACAAGGCGAAAGCGACCTGCAAAAAGGTAGTTGTTCTTCTCAACACTTCTAACGCTATGGAAATGTACAACCTTCAGAACGACGAGGACGTCGGCGCCATAATGACCATCGGTCGCCCCGGCGCGAACGGTATCTACGCCGTTGCGAAGATCCTGAAGGGCGCGGTCAATCCTTCCGGCAAACTCGTTGACGTATGGCCGAAAGATTTCACCGCCGATCCCACCTGGTACAATTCCATGTATAACCAGCAGAACGACGCCGGCAGCAATATGTATATTACTCCCGACGGAAAAACCGCCGTTCCCAACCCCGGTCTCCACGGCGTGGATTACGACGAAGACATTTATCTCGGCTCCAACTATTATGAAACGGTTTATGCCGAAATAATGGACGGCAACCTCACTTACAACGCCGCCACCAAAGAACTTTCCGAAGTTACCGGCGGCAATAAGGAACAAGCCGACGCCTGGTATGCGGATAACGTCGTTTATCCGTTCGGTTACGGTCTTTCCTACACCAATTTTGAAATTTACGACGTTCAGATGCTCGTTGACGGCGTCGCTACCACCGCTCTCGCGTCCGCGGATATATCTTCTTCCGCAGCCGCAGAAGCAAACGTAAAGAAAGTTACCGTTAAAGCGAAAGTTAAAAACGTAGGCGGGCTTCCCGGTAAAGAAGTAGTCGAAATATACGTAAACGCTCCTTACACCGCAGGCAAAGTTGAAAAATCCGCGATGAAACTCGTAGGTTTCACCAAAACCGGCATCATTCAGCCCGGCATGTACACCAACGTAAAAGTCGAGATCAACGTACAGGATATGGCTTCTTACGATTACCTCGGCCTCGCTACGGACGGAGCCTACAAAGGCTACATAATGGACGCAGGCAACTACGATCTCTACGCTACGGATACCGCTCACGCTTATGGCGAAGGCGCAAAGACCACTTTCTCCGTTGACGCTCTCGCGAAACTCGAACGCGACGATTTCAGCGGCGAGATCATCAAAAATCTTTTCAGCAAAGAAAACGGAAACGCATACTCCCTCCGTAAAAACGACGCCGACTGGAACGGCGACGGAACGGTCGACGCGAACGACAAGATGTTCGATAAGGAGCAGGTTCTCCTCTCCAGAGCGCATCTCGTAAGCACCTTCCCGAAGGGATATAAAGTAACGTTTACCCCCGCCGAAGGCGACGTTATAGATAACGTTCCCATATTCGATAATACCAAAGAATACAAAGCGGGCGACGTCGTTAAAGTAGTGAACGCGGCTTCCGGCTTCTCGCCGTCGAGAGCGACCTACTATCAGTTCACGGTAGATCACGCCGCGGGCAATCTCAATACAAACACGGAAGTTACCACCGAAATAGAAGGTACCTTCTCCGGCGAATACGTAGTTACCGAGGCTTTCGCGAACTACGTTAAGTATTACGCCTCATTCAACCTCGACACCTGGAACGCGGAAGACGGTTACGTTTACAGCGACGACCTCTTAGGCTCCGTAAAAGACGTTACCGCCGAAATGATAGCCGGTTGGAGCCAGATGGCGGATACCGCCGCTCAGACCGCGGCGAAAGAAGCGGCAGGCGAAAACTGGATATCTTTCTATGACGTTGCCGGAATCAGATACGACAGCGACGAAGTTATCGAAGGCGGCAAGTTCGACGGCAAAACCGGCAAACAGGTATGGGTTGAGTTCATGAACCAACTCACTTGGAGAGATTTCTACACCTCCGGCTGGCAGGGCGGCCCCGACGGCGCTGCTTTACCCGCCGTCAATATCCCCGAAGGCGGCGCCGCCGACGGTCCGCTGAACTGGAACGGCACTTATTCCTGGGCTTGCAACACCACTATGGGGCAGACTTGGAATCAGGAACTCGCGGAACGTCAGGGTATCGTTACCGCCAACATGGGTCTTCTCAGAAATAACGGCAGAGATCAATGGATGACTCCCGCCATCAACACGCACAGAACTCCGTTCTCCGGCCGTAACAACGAATATTACGGACAGGACGGCATACATCAGGGTTACATGGCCGTTGCCGTTACGTTAGGCGCTCAGAGCCGCGGTATCGGTTGCCACGTAAAACACATGTTCCTCAACGATCAGGAAACCGACCGTCAGCAATGGGATCTTTGCGCTTGGGTATCCGAGCAGGCTATACGTGAAATTTACGTTAAACCTTTCCAGATGGCAATTCAGGAAGGTAACGCAGGCGGCGCCATGGGCGCGTTTGCCCGCATCGGTTCCTGGACTACCGCCACTTCCTACAATATGAACGAACTTCTCGTTCACGAAGAATGGGGCAGACCGGAATTCCTCTCTCACCCCGATATGTATCAGGGACAGAACGTTTCCAACCCCGTTGACCTCATCTTGAGAGGCGGCACGCAGCACGCTCCTATCGGCAGCCCCAACAATCTGCAACCCGGTAAATCCGCAAACAACCAGATAGCCGGTTATTGGGACGCCGAAATCGACAACGCTCTCACCGGAGAGAAAGGCGCCGTTATGATCGGTAAGGACGACGAAGCCACCGGCCAGAAGGCATACGTTTCCAACAATCAATGGTATCTCGTCCGCAGAGCGTACATGATCCTCATGAGCGAATATGCGAACGAAGCGCACTCCAAGAACGGTCTCGGCGATATGCTCAAATCCTACGCTCCCGCGGAACTCTCCGTAGATCAGGGCGCTAATGCAAATCTCTCCGTCGCTATAGCGGGTATAACTCCCCAGATCGCGAAGTACGAGATAGTAGGAGGCGAACTTCCCGAAGGTTTTACTTTGAACGAGAACAACGGGCGCATAACCGGTTCCTCTGCGAGAGCGGGCGAATATGAGTTGCGCATAAAAGCCACGTTCGATAACTGGCTTACCACCAACACCGCCACCGTTACCTTAACGGTCAATCCGGTCGTAACGATCAACTACGGCGAAGTTACCGAGTTCGAAGTGGGAGACGAATTCTCCGCCACTATCGAAGGTATAAACGAAGCGTCGTTTAACCGCGGCGTCGTATATACGCTCGACGAGGGCGAACTGCCCGCAGGCGTAACGCTTTCCGGCAAAGAACTCACCGGTACGCTCACCGCTCCCGGAACGTATAACTTCACCGTCAAAGCGGTAGGTACCAACGTGACCGGCAGCGGTCGGAACCAGAGAACGACCACCACCACGTTCTACGTTGACGGAACCGTTACCGTAAACGGCGAAGCGGTTACGCCCGAAACGCCCGCCGCTTACAAGGTTGAAGACGGCTACATCAAAGCGTACGATCCCGCTACGGGCGAATACGTAAACGTTGTTGCCCTCGCCGACATCACCGGGCCGCAAGGCGAAAAGGGTGAAACCGGCACTCAGGGCCCGCAGGGCGAACAGGGCGAAAAGGGTGAAACCGGCGCTCAGGGCCCGCAGGGCGAACAGGGCGAAAAGGGTGAAGCCGGCGCCGCAGGCAAAGGATGCGGCGGCGACATAGCCACCTCTGCTTCGTTTGCGGTAATAGCCTTCGCAGGTCTCGCAATTCTCGCGATACGCAAGAAAAAACAATTCTGATTTTAAGTAAATTAAGTTTACTTGACTCCTGACCTCATACGCGCTTTCGGGGAAATATCCCCGAGAGCGCGCTTGAGTGAATTTTAATATAACGAAAAAATTATTTCAAACGGTTTTTGAATATGAAAACACCGTTTCCGCAACCTTGCGGCAACGTAAAAATATAACAGATTCTTGAAAAGGAGAAAATTTATGAGGAAAAAACTTGTTTTGATATTGTCGCTGTTATGCGTAAGTCTTATCGTGGCGGCAACCGGATGCAAAAAGAACGATAAGCCCGAAGCAGGCGACGTTACTTACAGAGTTACTTTCAATCTGAATTACCGCGATTCCGACGATTTCACCGTAACCGTAAAGAAGGGTGAAAAAGTTGAAAAACCGACCGATCCTACGAGGGAAGGTTACTCGTTCGGCGGTTGGTATAAGGAAGCCGCCGGTACGAATGCTTTCGATTTTTCCTCCGCGATAACCGACAAGACCGTGATTTATGCGAAATGGTCGAAATCTTCGTATAAAGTCACGTTCAAGTTCAACAACGGATCTTCCGACGAGGTAAAATACGTCGCGCAGGGCGGAAAGGCGGAAGCGCCCGCGGAACCCGCTCGTGAAAATTATTCTTTCGGCGGTTGGTTTGCCGATGCGGACGCCACCGTTCCGTTCGATTTCGGCGCGGATATTACCGAGGAAACGACTATTTACGCAGGTTGGAACAAGACCGCCGCCACGCTCGTTTTCAATTATAACTACGTAGGCGCGCCGGAATCGAAAACCTACGTTGTGAAACTCGACGAAGTTTTCGGAAAACTTGACGAAATAGAGACCGTCAGAGAAAGATACGAATTCGTAGGATGGTTTACCGACAAAACCTGTTCGCCTGAAAACGAGGTGGATTTCTCCTCCGTAATAACCGGCGATATAACCGTTTACGCAAAATGGGTAAAATCCGAATACGAAATAGAATACAAGGCTAACGGGGGAGTTTTCGCAAACGAAAAGATCTCCGTAAGCATAGTGTATAACGTCAACGATCAACTCGTTCCTCCGGAAGCAAATCCCGTCAGAACCGGTTATGATTTCACCGGTTGGTACATTACCGAAACCGCAAGCGGCGAGCCGTTCGATTTTACCGCCGCGGTGAAGGACGATATGTCCTTATTCGCGGGTTGGGCGCTCCACGTTTACACGCTCACTTTCAATTACAATTATACGGGCGCGCCCGAAACCGTAGAGATGCAAGCGGGTTACAACACTTCGGTAACTCTTGCCGAGCCTACGAGAGAAGGTTACGACTTCGGCGGCTGGTATGAAAACGCGGAAGGTACGGGCAACGAGTTCATCGTCGGCGGAGAAACGCCCACGCTCGTCACCAAGGACGCCGACCTCTACGCGAACTGGATACAAAAAGCCGTACAGGTTCAGAATTGGACGGTTACTTTCTCGTTTAATCTTCCCGACGTATCCGATCCGTACCATACTTCTACCGTGAAGGATAACACCTCCGTAACAAAGCCCGCCGATCCCGTTAAGGAAGGTTATTACTTCGGCGGCTGGTATTCCGACGCCGCCTGCACTACCGAATACAATTTCGCTTCGAGGATAAAGGACAACGTTACGATTTACGCGCAGATGCTCAAGATACACACGTTCGAAGCCGAATTCACCGATCTCGTCGGAAAGGGCGGTCAGGGTTCGTCCGTCAACTATTACGAAACGGGACTCGTGAAGGATTACTCCTTTATAGGTGACGGCACCAACAAAGGCGAAAGTTTCGTAAGCAACGGATATTTCATTCTCGGCCTTTATTATACGGGCGCGTTCCTCGAATTCGAAATCGACGCCAAGGAAGAAGTCAACAACGCCATCCTTGCGTTCAGGGTTTCGAGCGAAGGTTATTTATTCTCCACGGACGTGTTCGATTGGGAAGAAATACAAGTAATAGTAAACGGTACTTACGATGAAAACGAAGTTCCGCTCACCGGTATAATCCAGCACGACGGATTGTATATTCCTCCCGCATACGGCGGCGCGCAAGGCATGGAAGCGCCCACGCAAGGCGATATCGACGTTCACAAAACGCCTTTCGTGGATTCGATAGTCTATACCAAACTCCACCTGAACAAGGGCATAAACACCATAAGGATAAGAGTCAATAATAACTATACGCACGGCGGAACTTTCCATGCGGAAGCACCTATGATTGACTGTATGTATATCTATACAAACGCCGACATATCCATGGTGGAACACCGCGAGATATACGAAAGAGTTCTTGACGGAGAATAAAGATAAAGGGGTAAAACGCATGTTGAATTTTTTCAGAAACAAAAAGCCTTATTATTATATTTTGTTCGCTTCGTTCGCGCTTGCCCTCGCGAGCGTGATAATATACGTTTCGAACGGCGCGAACGAGTATAACAAGGAGAATATATCCGGGCTTATAGTCGCTATGCTTATAGCGGGTATGGTTTTTACCGCGGCGGCTGCGGTTTTCGAACTGCGATACATAAAATACGTTGCGTATGCCTGCCTTTTCTACGGATTTCTGCAATTTGTAATAACGGAACTCAACTTCTGGGGCAATTTCATCATCGCCACCGATCCGGTACCCGCGGAGGCGCAAAGGTATTATCTGAGTCTTACGGTGATCATGTTGCTTTCCTGGGTAACGATACTCGTTTCCGCCCTGTGGCAGAAATCAAGCGAGTACAAAAAGGAAAAAGAACAGGATAAGGAGGTCGCCGCAGAATGAAAATTTTCAAAAAGAAGTTGTGGGAAACTCTCTCCGTGGTAATGATAACTTTACTCGTTATAGCGATAACCGTAAACGACGTTACCACCGCTCGTTCCGGTCAGATAAACGAGTTTCTCGGCACGATGAGTTACGAGATAAAGGAAACCGAGCATCCGGACGATTATAACGAGGAGGATTACGTTTACTTCCCGCAGGAGATGAACTTCGACAATATCGAGGAATATTACCGCGCGGTGAACGAGCGCGTAGAAGCCGAAGGGCTGGTTCTTCTCAAAAACGATAACGGCGCTTTGCCTCTCGATAAAGGCTCCAAAGTATCGATGATATTAAGCGGCTCCGCGGAAACGTTTTACGCCACGCACGGACCGGGCATAACCCCCAAGGACAAGATCAACGACGACGCCGCCTCGGAACTTCTGCCGAACCATATAATAACCTTGAAACGCGCTTTCGAGGAGGAAAACAAACTTTCCGTAAATCCCGATCTTTACGCGTTCTATAAAGACGGCAAGGGTAAAACCGGCAGGGCGCAGATAGCGGACAAGAGCGGCACGAAGAAAACTTTCAAAACCAATGAGCCGGCATGGAGCGTATATACCCAACCGGTTAAAAATTCAATCGCGAACTACGGCGACGCGGCGATCGTGGTAATTACCCGCATCAGCGGCGAAGGCGACGACGTAACCGCCATAGGCAGCGACGGGATAGACGGAAGTTACCTTTCAATTACCGCCGAAGAATATGAAATTCTCCGCCAGATAGCGGACAGGAAAGCGAGCGGTGAAATAAGCAGAATAGTAGTTCTTCTTAATTCCGCAATGACCATACAATGCGATTTCCTGTTTGACGAAGTTCTTCGCATAGACGCCGCCATGTGGATAGGCAATATAGGCGGTTCCGGCGCGAGGGCGGTCGCAAAAGCGCTCGTAGGGGAAGTGAATCCCAGCGGCAGGCTGTCGGATACCTTCCTTAAAAACAATTTCGCCGCGCCTTCCGCCGCGTATTGGAAGGTGAACGAGGGATTTGCGTCCGTTTACGAAAACGCCGATAAACTCAACCTCAACAACCTTCAGAAGTATTACGGCGTTTACGTTGAGAATATTTACGTGGGTTACAGATATTTCGAAACGCGTTATGAAGACTATGTTCTCGACCGTACTTACGTAGGCAGTTACGCTTATTCCGACGACGTTGCCTATACCTTCGGATACGGATTATCCTATACCGATTTCGAATACGGGAACTTCAACGTAACGAGGAACGGGGACGAATACAAAGTTTCGGTAACGGTCAGAAACACCGGAGCGAAGGCGGGCAAGGAAACCGTTCAGATTTATCTTCAGAAACCTTACACTTCCTACGACGAAGAAAACGGAGTGGAAAAGGCGTCTGCGGAATTGGTCGGCTTTGCAAAGACGGACGTTCTCGAACCCTCCGCCGAAGAAACGGTGGAGATCACCGTAAACAGGGAACAGTTCAAGAGTTACGACGCCTACGGCGCCGGAACTTATATCCTCGAAGCCGGCAAATACTATCTCACCGCCGCAAAAGACGCGCACGACGCGGTAAACAATATTCTCGAAAAGAAAAAAGCGGGCGGCGCAACGGTAATTGCGGACAGAATGGTGGGTACGGGTAAAGCGGCGCTTGCCGCCGAACTTACGGACGTATGTTCCGTACCCGTGGATTCCGAAACGTATTCCGTCGCAACCGAAACGAAAGGTACCGGTAACGAAGTGAGTATAGTAAATCAACTTTCGTTTATGGATCCGAACCTGTACGATGGAGTGATCAACACCGCAAGATCGAACGAGAAAGTCGTTTACGTATCCCGCGCGGATTGGGATCACACTTTCCCGAGCAGTAAGACGGTACTTGCGTTGACCGAGGACGGAGAAGTCAAATACGATATAACCAGTCATAAACCCATCGTGGAAAAAGAAGGGCTCACCATGCCTAAATACGATCGTAACAACGACGTGATACTCGTTCAGTTACGCGGGCTTCCTTATGACGATCCCAAGTGGAACGATCTGCTCGATAACCTCAATTTCGGTGAAATGGTGCAAATGCTAACAGGGTGTTTCGGTTATACCCCTGCGATAAGAAACGTGGGTAAACCGTTTACCGACGAGGACGACGGCCCCTACGGAGTCAGCCATTCACCGTACGGATACTCTTCTATGAGTTGCGAAGGCATAATCGCTTCCACGTTCAACAAGGATATCTTCAGGGAAATAGGCAAGGCTTTCGCTCTCGACGCGCGCTGCAAGGCAGATAAAGGCGAGGTAGATGTTCAAAACCTCAACGGGTTGTATTCGCCCGGACTGAATATGCACCGTTGCGCTTTCGGCGGCAGGGCAAGCGAATACTTTTCAGAAGATCCCGTTTTGTCGGCTATCGCATCGAGAAACCAGATAGAAGAGATGCAGGCGCGCGGCGTAGTTTCGCACATCAAGCATTTTATTCTCAACGACGAAGAATCCCGCCGCAACGGCATATGTATATGGGGTAACGAACAATCCGTGAGAGAAATTTACCTTCTCCCGTGGGAATGGTCGATAAGGCCGTCTATGTCGCAGGGGGACAATAACGAACTCGGCGCGCACGCCATAATGACGTCGTTCAACCGTACCGGTGCGATATGGTCGTCCGCAAGCGACTCGTTCATGATGAATATTCTCCGCAACGAATGGAAGTTCGACGGATACGCTCTCACCGATATGGCGGATTCCAATGCCGGCGTATTCATGACGTACGACGACGGATATATGAACGGAACGGATTGCTTCCTCGGAATGGGTTCACCCAACGAACTCGACAAATGGGCGAACAGCGTTACTTTCAACAATATGTTGAGAGATTCCGCGCACAGGGTACTTTACGTTACCGCCAACTATTCTTCCGCTATGAACGGTATTTCCGAATATACGAGATTCGTGAAGAAAACGCCCTTGTGGCAAGCGGCGGTATATACCGTTCTCGGCGTTTTCGCAGGGCTTACGGCGGTTTCCGTAAGTTTGTTTGCCGCGAGTATGATCATTGACGCCAAAAAGAAGAAGATCGTTGCCGCGTAAACGGGAATAATTTTCAGTTACTTCAAGGGCTCGGTATAATATTTACCGAAGCCCTTGAAAGTATATTGACAATTTTGGCGCAAAGTGCTATAATTTTACCGATAGGGGAGAATTTCAATGATTTCTATTGCCGTTTTGGACGATTGCGCAAGAGAGGCCGATAATATCAAAAGACTGGTGGTCGATTCGGCCGACGTTACCGGCGGGGATGTAAGGGTAGATGTTTTTACCGAGGGTGCGGATTTTCTTGAAAATTTCAAAAACGATTACGATATAGTTTTTCTCGACATAGAAATGCCGGGTTTCGACGGTATGACCATAGCGAAGAAGATACGCGCGCGCAACAGCGATTGTTGTATAATTTTCGTTACCAATATGCCGCAATACGCGATAGACGGGTACACCGTGGACGCATCCGGTTATATTCTGAAGCCGATAAAAACTACGGATTTCAGAAACACTCTTAAAAAAGCGGTAAACAGAACGCTTATAAAAAAAGAGGACGAAACGAATATTATGCTATCGGGCAAATCCGGTTATAAAATCCTCGTCGCGAAGGATATATATTTCGTTGAAGTAATGGACCACGACCTTGTTTTTTATACCAAACAAGGTGAAATAAGGGAACGCGGGCAACTCAAAAACATAGAAGAAAAACTCGAACGCGCGCATTTTTACAGGTGCAGCAATTGTTATCTCGTCAATTTCAAATACATCGATTCCATCGATTACACTTCCGTAGTCGTAAACGGTAAAGTTCTGTCTTTGAGCCGCAGCCGCAAAAAGGATTTTATAAATAAATATATGGAATATACGAGATAATGGAATTTCTGAATTTTTTTATAGATAACGGCTATATTTACGAATTTATCTTTGCGTTCATACCTCTCGTTCCGCTTCTCAAAGGGCGCAGGTACTGGTATTTTGCGGTGCCGCCGTGCTTGCTGATCGCTATCGCCGCTTCGTATTTTACGTATCCCGATATAATGAATTCCGCTACTTTATCGGAAAACCTTTGGTATGTTGCCGCGTTTATCTATATGGTATTCGCGGTGTGGTTATGCTTCCGCGGCAATTTGTGGAACGCCCTGTTTATCTGTACCAGCGCGTACGTATTTCAACATATTTTTTATATTTTCGAAAAGATAAAGGAAATGCTCCTTTACATAGCGGGGGTAGATTCGTTCGTTTTAGAGGCTATTTTGTATTTTCTCATCATGTGCGGCGTATATACGGCGATGTATTTCTTTTTCGTGGCGAGGATAAAAAAGCAGAAAGATTTTGAAACGAACAACGTAAAACTTCTGATTACGTCTATAATGACGGTGCTCGTCGTAATAACGCTCAACGCCTATTTTCAGATGTTCTTCATAAAAATAAATCAGTTCTATTCCCTGCCGAACCTTCTTTACAGAGTAGTGGGGCTTATTTGTTGTTTCTTTATTATAAACAATCTGTACGACAACGTTTATAATAAAAAATACAAAGACGAATTGAAAATACTTTCTCTCCTTTACGAGGCGGATAAAAAGCAGTATGAAGTTTTCAAACAAAATCTCGAAACGTTAAAGATAAAATATCACGATTTCAAGTATTCCGTTTCCACGCTTGAAAAAGTTTACGGAGACGATCAGTGGCTGAAAGAGGCGACGAAGGCGCTCGACATATATTCCTTTATGCAGCGAACGCAATGCGACGCGCTCGACGTTATTCTTACGGAAAAACGATTGCAATGCGATCCTTTGGGTATAAAAATAAACGCGATAATCGACGGCAGGATACTCTGCGGAATGAACGAAACCGACGTTTACGCGCTTTTCGGCAACGCCTTGGATAACGCGATAGAAAGCGTTAAAAAAATTACGGATCCGGACGAGCGTACCATAATAGTAGAAGGGAAGAGAGTGAATTCGATGGCGAGGATAACCATGGAAAATCACACTTCCGAACCCGTAACGATTGTGGACGGCTTGCCCAAAACCACCAAAGCCGAAAAGGAAGCGCACGGATACGGCGCCAAAAGCATCAAACGCATTGTGGAAAAATACAACGGAATCGTTAATTTCTCGCTGAAAGAGGAAAGGATTTTTATCCTCGAGATAATTCTTCCCGCAAAAGAATAAATTTTTTAAGGTTCTTGATTTGTCGCCGCTTATATACCGGCGGTCGTTTTACGATGTATTTCGGGAACTTTTTCTGTTTTTACGCAGCAATTTACCAATTACGACAGATAAACGACAAGTTACGACAAGAAGTATTGACAAAATATGCTTTTCGGTTGAAAATATAGTAAGAGAAAATATAAATTGCGGGGAATACGCGTTTGTTTTCACGCCGTATTCCGCAGGAGACGGGAAAATGAAAGTAATAAATCTTTCGGTTGAAAATAAAACGAAAAATATAGTGACCGACGAAGCCCGCCCTCGTTTTTCTTTCGGCATTCGTTCGGACGGCCGTAACGTTACCCTGAAAGAGGCGATAATAAAAGCGGGCGAATGGAGCGCGTTTGTAAACGAACAGATTCTTATTCCGTACGGCGGTGCGCCGCTCAAGCCTTATTCCGATTACACTCTCTCCGTGAGCGCGACCGACAGCGACGGTAATACCGACCGCGCGGAACTTGTTTTTTCTACCGGCAGAATGGGGCAGCCCTGGACCGCGAAGTGGATTACCGACGGGGAATATAAATTTACGGAAAAGAGGGTTTCGCCTACGCCTATGGTGTTCAGAAAGCGCATTTCATTAAAAGGCGAGGTTGCCAGCGCAAAGGTATATTCCACGGCAATGGGCGTTTACGAACTTTCGCTGGACGGCAAAAAGATAGGCGAGGACTATTTTGCGCCGGGATTTACCTCGTATAAAACGAATTTACAATATCAGGTTTACGATATCACCGCGGAGATAAAGGAC
>JAFTDZ010000033.1 GCA_017453885.1 Clostridia bacterium | reverse complement strand
TACCCGGACTCTTACAGAATTTATGCTTCTGACGATATGGGTACAATGTACAGCAGCGAGTCTTTGCTCGCTTCGGATTTAGTTTGTACCGGTACTGTTGAACTCAAAACTGAAGCGACGTTCAAGTATATCGCCTTCATTTTTGACAGTGATGGCGGCAGGGTAAAAGAATTCGAAGTCTACGCGGGTAAAAATCAGGATACGCCCTTCGTTCCGGAAAATCTCCTGCAAACCGATCTTTTGAGCAAAACGGCGGTTGTAAAGAATATCAGCGCGGGTAACGTGTACGATCACAGTCAGTTTAACGGCGCGGGTACTATTGATATAATCAACGACGGCGATACTGATACAAAAGTCGACGCCTACGGCGCGAACGACTGGGGACACAATTCAGGCGTTCTCTTCCAGTTGAACAATTCCGCCTATTGCGGCGAGGTAAAAATCTATTCGGGATATGAAGAATACCCGGATACTTACGACGTATACGCGTCGGCGGATTTAAGCAGTCTTTATGAGGACGCTTCGCGTGTGGCGACCGGCGTGGTATGCACCGGCACGGCGGCCTCTGTAACGGTAAACCGCGAGATAAAATATCTTGCCGTTTTCCTTACCGACTACACTTATAACGGACGTATTGCCGAGATTGAACTCTGGTCGGCGCAGAAAACCGATTCTGGCGAACAGGGCGGAGATCCCACACCGGAAGATCCTACGCCCGAAGATCCTACACCTGAGGATCCTACTCCCGAAGATCCAACGCCGGAAGAACCCGCGGTTTCAAATAACTTTATAAGCAAACACCGTGCCAAAGGCGGAGCATCCGGCGTATTAGGGGACGTTGCAAACGGCGGTTTTTCCGACGGCGACCGTTTTTCCGCCGCGCAATCAGATGCGCTTGACGTTGCCGTTGACGGCGATACGGAAACCTATTTTCAGGTTTGGGGCGCGCTCGACTGGGAATACCCGAAAAACGTAGGCGCGCGGTACACGCTCGATGCTCTTTATCAGGTGGATTACGCCTATATTACGGCGGGTACGGCTGAAACTCCGGTTACGTTTGACGTTTACGCTTCCGATGCGGTAGGCACGCTTTTCGGCGAGGGAAACCTTGTAAAAAGCGGCGTTGTGTGTAAAGGTGACACGGTAAAAGTTGAGGTAAACCGTCTTGTTTCCTGCGTTGCCTTTATAATCACAAAATACGATCTTGCATCAAATACGGCTATGATTTCGGAATTCGACCTTTCCGGCAGTGAAAAAGCCGTAGAAAAAGAGGTTATAAAATGGCCTGCGGTTCCTTCGGGCGAGAATATTCTCAAAAAGGCGGTTGCCAAGGAGATAATCGCGCCGAACGGCGATTTTTCGGGAACGAAAGAGTACGATTACCGCTTTTTGGATATGCAGACCGAAAGCGACCTTTCAATACTGACCGACGGCGATTCGGTCAAGCATTACGATATATGGAGCCTTACGGAGAAGGATAAGCCCGGCGTCCTTTATGAACTTGACGCATACTACGATTTAACCCATCTGCACGGTTGGGCGGGCGTATTTGAGTCTGAACTCCTGACGAATTTCGGCTATAAGGTTTATGCGGCGGATAACGCGGAAACGCTTTTCAAGTCAAAGAACCTCGTCTTTACGCACTCGAATTCAGCCGATACGACCAATGAGTTCGGTGTGAACGTGTCGCTTAGCAGAATTAAGTATATCGCGTTTATTCTG
>JAFTDZ010000256.1 GCA_017453885.1 Clostridia bacterium | reverse complement strand
GTACCTCTCTTTTTTGCCGGCAAAACTCGTGTTGGCGTTTTCTTTGGTTTTTTTCATCAATTTTCCCCGGAATAAATATTCGCCCAATCCGTCTGTCCGCCTGTCCTCAACGCGTTAAAATACTCTTCCACGGTAACGTTTCTGGTCTCGCTGTTTTTGAAGTTGTTCAGCGGGTTGTTGAGTACCGTTCCGTTAGACGTAGTGCAACTCCATTCCCAACCCATTTCGTCAAAATAACTGTAATTTCTGAATATCAACGGATTATTGCAAAGGTTGTAGCATATATCTCCGGTGCGCGAAGCCTCCCACATGGTTCTGTAGTAATAAGGCATTTGCTGAAGGTCGGATTGGTCGAGGTCATAATTCATATACCTTATTATTCCGCAAGTTCTGCTACTTATCTTCAAGGCTTCGTCGGAATTAAGGAAGGCGAGCAACTTTTTACAGCCTTCGGGCTCCGTCGCGTTTTTGCGGATAAACAAACAGGAACTCGCCGAAGAAAGAAAATACGTGGACTTCGTAGCCGTTGCATCTTCAAACCACGGGAAAGGCATAACGCCGAATTTCCTGTCCTTGTAGTCGTCGGACATATCCGCCATTTCGATAAGGGTGTTCTTCGCTTCGTTATACCAGTGTCCGCCGTCTATAAAGAACGCGATGGGCTTGCCGGATCCGTGCTTGGAATTTTCTATACTCATAAGATAGGTATCCTGCGCGGTCAAAAAGTCCATACTCGCGGCGCCTGCCTGCGAATCGTAATACCCGCCTTCGATAAGATCTTTTGCGAATTGAAGCGCGTCTTTCTTTCCCCTGGTGTTTCTTAAAAGATACGCATTTGCTTTGGTTATCGCGGTAGGCGCGGCATCGCCGGCAAAAGTATACGTTCCTTCCATAAACTTAAAGGTATTGAAAACGTCTATCCCGTCCTGCGCGACGGATATAGCATGGGCAAAATGTTGAGTATATCCGCCGATCGACGACCAGGTAAACGGAATAATGTTATTTTTGCTCATTCTATTAAGAAGATCCTGAAACTGCTGATAAGTTACCGGCAATCCGTCATCGTAAGTACCCGCTTCACCGTCCTGTCCGACGCTCAGATCGCCCGATAAATTGCACCACGTTCCGTCCTTCGCTATGAAAAGTCTTTTGCTGTTGAACAGATCCCTGTCGTAATTCAGAGAATAGAACCCGCCGCCGAAAGGAATACTGTAAAACTTGCCGTCGTAACTTACACAGAAATCTTTCATATCCTGCCATATCTTGCTCGCTATGGTCTTCGTTTCGGTCACGGCTATCTGCGAATCGGAAAGATATTCGTTCAGCGGAGTATTGACTATCTCGGTAACGTCCATTATTTTGCCGTTGTCGAGATAATCGTATAAGTTGATCGGAGAATAATACATATCCTGCGGTATAACGTCGATCTTTCCGTAAAGAGTGCCGCCCGCGTAAGATTTGTTGTAATCGACCGCAACGTGATATTCGGGATACATCCGCTCGAATTGTTCTATTGCCCCGTCAAGCCATTCTCTTCCCCAACCGCCTTCGTAGCAGCCGAAGTTTATTATCGTTTTTCCTTTGTAGGGATCGGACTTTTTACAACCGAATGCGGTTAAAAACATACAGGCGCCGAGCGCAAACGCAATAAGTAAACGCAATGTTTTTTTCATAACGAATCTCCTGAAAATTATTTCTTTATTCTATTGTGTTTTTTGACGCGGAAAAGAACCGCCGCGAAGAAGAACGACAGCAAGGCGTATCCGAACGTAATGTCGGTGTAGAGAGAGGAAGAACATCCCTTGCCGCTCGCCGTTACCCTATATAACTTCGTAGCCGTATTGCCGGACATATCGGTAGCCGTTATTCTGATTTCGTACTCTCCTTTCCTGTCGGCGTCGAACCCTCCGTTATAAACGGCAACGGGTTCGCCCCCAAAGGTTACTTCTACCTTCACGGCCAAGTCTTTACCGGAGTTGTCGCCGACGCTGTAACCGTTGATCTTAACGAACTTGCCGACCGCGGTTTTTTCCGTTTTATTTCTCAAAACGATCTCGGGCGATTCGTTATCCACGACCTTATATTCGTATTCGCACGTTTGAGTAAAACCGGATAACGAAACGCTGTACGTCACTTTGTAAACGCCTAAATCTTTCGGCACGAAAGCGCCGTTTTTAACTTCTATTCTTTCTCCGTTGAAAAGAACGGAAAAACTGCCGCCCGTCACGGCGTTGCCGTAAAAATCCTTCGCTTCGGGCGCAACGAGAATTATTTCCCGCCCGACTACGCCCGTAAGATTCTCGGTGGGCGCTATATTTATAACGCCGTCTTTCACGCTGATAAACAGGTTTTTAACGACGGTAAAGCCGTCGTCCGCCTGAACCCGGGCGGAAATGCAATAATTCTTCGATTCTGCGAGTGTAAAAGTTAAATTGCCGGCGTTATAAATATCCGTG
>JAFTDZ010000032.1 GCA_017453885.1 Clostridia bacterium | reverse complement strand
TTTAACACCGATTTTCAATATTTGTCAATACCTATTTCGGTAAAACGCTTAACCGCGTGTTTTAAGGGGGAAAGTAAAGCGTTTTAGCGTTTTTTGAATCAAAAAAGACGCCTTTACTCAGAGGTAAAAACGTCTTTTTTTGTTTTTGAACCGAATATTGATAACTAATATTTATCCGTCCGTTTCGGGTCGTTTCCGCGAGGAAACTCAAGGGCGTTCGAATTTACCGGATTTTATCGCCTTTGCCGAAACCGAAAGAACCGATAAAACCAAAACGAGCGCAAATAAGTTGACGTCCGCATAAGATATCCGCCCTCGGCAACCGCCTTTTCCGGACGACGAACCTTCGTCCGGAGATGAAATAACCTCGTCGGTATCGCCCACTCTCACGCGGATGGAAAGCATTCCCCTTCCGTCCTGCACGCCTTTGGGAAGTATTTCGTTATACGCAAAAGTAAATTTATATACGCCCTTCTTTTTGGACTGGAAAACGTATGTTTTCCAGTCGCCCGTAAGAGTGAACGTTTCGCCGTTTTCCGCGATTGCGGTCACGGTTGAAGGCAGCGAGGATATAATATCTTGTTTGGACGTTCCGATCGCAACCTGTTTGTATCTGCCGTAATCGTCTTTTACGGAAATAATATCGTAGAGTTCCGCGTCTTTTACCACGCATAACCGATCCTTGCCTTTTTCGGACTTTATAGCGCCGGCAACGATGTCCGCCTCGTTAAAAATACACAGACGCACTTCTTTTTCAGTATCTCTGCCCTTATCGTAAACGAGGTAAATATACCCTTCGTCGTCCTCGCAAACTTCGGGATAAGTGACGTTAGATCTGTCGTCTATCAATAGAGAATACGGCCATGTTTTTCCGTCGTCAACGGATAAAAATACGGTCATTGCGGTACGGGAGGAAGTGCTATCGTTCGTGACGAAAATAATATTGCCGGACTTGAGTTTCGTTATGTTGAAGCGCGAACCCGGCCCGATAAGGGGATAACCCAAATCATACTCCGGTTCAGACCAGTTATACCCGCCGTCGGCAGATACGAACCGCTCCACGCCTTTTCCCCCGTCTATACGCGCCATAGCCCAGAGAGTGCCGTCGTTGAGTTCAACTACCTTCGCCTCGCTTATCCCTTTGTTGGCAGAAACGGAATACATGGTAGAACGGAGTTTCCAACTTAACCCGTCGTCAAGAGAGACCATGGCGTCGAGTTGTTTGGAATTGATGCCCGGTTGAGAAAGAGCCATTACTTCGCCGTTTTTAAGTCTTACCGGCTCCTGAATACACGCTTTGAGGTCCTGCTCCGTAAGTTTCGGTTTGCCGCACACAATGTCCGCAGGCGTTGCGTCGGGATTTTTCACCGTCATTTCCCACCGACCGCCGTTGCTGTAAAAATAAACTATCAATTCGCCGTTTTTGCGAGTGAAAAGAAACGGATCGAAAGCCCTTAAGGAAGTATCGGCAACGTCTATTATTATGAACGGATCGTTCCAGGTTTCTCCGTTATCGTCGCTGTAAGCGAGAATTACGTAATTGTCGTCGTCCGGTTCGTTCGGTCCGCCCGAAAACCAGGTTACCCAAAGCCGGCCCTTAGCGGTACGCTCTATGTGCGGGATGCCGTTCCACTTTCTGGTTGACGGATCGTAAGTTTCCGCAGTACCGGAAGAAAGTTTCGTTGCGAAAACTTCATCTCTGTTCGATTCCGTCACTTTTATAACTTTTATAACGTCCGCCTCTTCAGCCAAAACTTCATCGCCTTCGCCCGCGCCGAAAGCGCAATAAACAAAAAACGATAATACGACGATAAGAACGGAAATAATACTTATTTTTTTTATCATAAACGCTCCTTAACCCACGGCGTCCCACGCCGCCTGCGGTATTTCTATAAGATATTCTTCAAAGCCTCTGAAACGTATCTCCGGCTTTACGTAATCGGGAGCGAGCGTAGGAATCGTATAGGCGTAGCCCATTTTTTCCTTATATTCCTTAAAACATCTGTTATCGAAGGCGAGTACGTCTTTATAACCTTTCGTTTCGGCAAGCGAAAGAGTTTTTTCGTAAAGTTCTTTGCATTTATCGGCGGACGAAGCGGAAATAATGGTCGAGGCGCGTTCTATCCACAAGTTTTTGCAGGCAACGTCCTTATTGACTATATCCCTGTAATTTTTGTCCTGCGTGTCCCTTATGAACGCGCTGCGCATCGGATTGTAAGTATACGGGATAAGCGGCGCCTTTTGATTATAGAGGATAAACGAACTCAGATTTCTCAAAGATATACCTGTGGGATTGACCATATGGTCAAGCATACGGTTGGTGAGTATTTCGAAATCGAACCCCCAGGTGACCACGCTCCTTCCTTTATAAACGGTGGACGCAACGTCCTCGTCGTACCATTCGACCTTGCCGTATTTATAAGTCTGCCCGTCAACGGTTTCTCCGGGGCGAACAGAATATTTATACGTCTTGCCCTCTATGCCGTACAGCATAAGCATCTGACCTTCGTAACTCGAAAGATAATCAAGCAGTTTCATCACGCGGTCGGGGCGTTTGCAATTAGTGGATACCATTGAGAACAAATACCCTGTACCCGCAAGGTCGGTGAGGAGCGGAGCGTCGCCGTCCTTATTGGTAAAGACGATGGGAACGTATTCCTTATCCTGATTTTTTCTGTTCCATTCATAGAAATATTGCTGGTAGTTCTGCGGGGTTACGAACGTTGCGAAAGGTCTTCCGTTGCTTATGTTCTGACCTACCGCCGCCTTCGTATCCGTGAAATCGGAACTCGAGATAAGTCCCGCGTTATACAATCTGTTAAGGTAAAGCAAGGCTTCCTCGTATCTTTCGTCCGCCTGCATATATTTAAGGTTGCCGTCTGCGGTCTCTTTGCGGTAGGAGAAATATTGAGCGAGTCTGGTTACCGATTCGTTTTCTTCCGTTGCCGAAAAAGAAGCGAGTTGCACGGTGGAAAAATTAGACGCGGTGGTATATAGAGGACAGTCGTTCCTGACAATACGGCACATTTCGAAAAATCCGTCCGGAGAAGTAGGATCCGCATCCGGATAGTTGCTTTCGTACCAATCGAGTATATCTTTTCTCGCGCAAAAAACGGTGTTAGGCAAAAGGTATCCGCCCTGTTTGGCGTAATCTTCCATATCTTCCTGCGTGTAATAAAGGTGCGGCATTCCGTAGAGTTTACCGTCGGTAGCGGCGAAATACTTCTGAATTTCCTCGCTGTAAGATCCGATGAAATTAGGCGCCCACTTCTTCGCCATATCCGTTATGGAATAAACGTAGCCTTCTTCCGCTAATTTTATCCGCGTCAGGTCGTTTACCGTAACGGTTACGAGATCGGGCAATTTATTTGCCGCTATCATTGTGGTGAGTTTTTCGCCGTCGTCCTTTACGGGAATTTCAAAATTTATTTTGACGCCTGTCTTTTCGAGAATCTTGTTGGATACGTCAGTACCGCCGTTACCCGACCACCTGAACGTGGAAGCGTTCACGTACCAGTCGAGTTCAACTATATCGCCGTCGTCGTAACGTTCGTCTTCCCAGTAGTCCCAACTGTTGCCGAGCGAGGGAGTTTCGGGAAAATCGGGAAGGTTATTATCGACCTCTCCTATCTTCCTGACCGATGAAAGCACCGCGATAACTATGACCGCCACTATCACCGCGGCGAGCGCGATGCTCGCTATTTTGATTACGGTAGTTTTTTTCATATATCCTCCTTTATCCTTTTAAGGATCCTATCGCTATACCTTTTGTGAAAAACCTTTGCAAAAAAGGATAAACCATCAGAACGGGAACGGTGGCTATAACCATAGCCGAATACGACACGGTTTGAGAATTGACCTGTTCGTACATTTCCGAAGGCAGGTTACCCTGCTCCGGCATACTCGATTCTTTTATAAGTTTCAGCAGATAATATTGCAAGGTCATAAGATCGGTTCCGCGGGTATATACCATCGTGCCGAAATAACCGTTCCAATGCCCCACCGCGAGCCATAGCGCGACGGTTGCGAGTACCGGCGTAGAAAGCGGAACGTATATCCTCGTAAACGTAGTGAATTCCGAAGCGCCGTCTATCTTCGCAACTTCGTGCAGATCGTTCGGTATCGAATGGAAAAACGAAGAAATAACTATCATGTTATAGACGGAATAAAGCGACGGGATGATATATACGAGAAAGGAATCATACAGCCCGAGCGCCACTATCACCAGAAAATAAGGCACAAGCCCGCCGCCGAAAAACATAGTGAAAATGTTTATCGCGTGGAAAAATTTTCTGCCTTTTAGTTCCCTTCTCGACATGGCGTATGCAACAGTGGACGTGAACGCGAGACCGGTAAGGGAACCTATACCGGTTTTGAGTACCGTTATAACGAAGGAGCGCCACAGGCGCGCGTCCGCCAGAACGACCGCGTAATTTGACAGCGTGAACACCCTCGGATAAAGCCATATTCCACCGTTTATGAAATCCTGCCCTTCGTTCAGCGAGCCTATCAGGGCATAGTATATCGGATACAGAGTTACTACCGAAAAAATACCCATAAGCGTATAGAGGATATAGTCGAAGGCGGTAAGTTTTATTTTATGATGGGAAACATAAGCGCCTTTCATATCAGTACAACCCCTTTCCCGTCAATTTTTTCGAGGTAAAGTTACCTATTGTAAGCAATATCAGCCCTATTACGGAATTGAACAGACTCAAAGCGGAGGCGTAAGAATAACGCATTTGTTGAGAGCCTATGCTCACTTTCCATATATAAGTCGTTAAAACCTCGCTTTTCTCGAGATTTACCCCGTTCTGGAAAATGTAGAATTGCTCAAAATTGTTTCCGAGCATATGGCTTATACGCAAAAGAAAGAATACGGTGACCGTATCGGATATGGACGGTAGCGTTATATACCACATTTTCTGGAACCTGCCGGCGCCGTCCAGCGTGGCGGCTTCGTAAAGTTCGGGCGATATTCCCGTTATTGCGGCAAGATAGATAATGGAACCCCAACCCACGCTCTTTATTATCGAACTTACGATCAACATAGCCCACGTGTGTTCGGCTGAAGCGAGGTTGACGTTTTTCACCCCGAATACGCTTAAAACGGGAGTGGTTATGCCTGTATTAACGTTGGTGATGGCAAGTATTATACCGCCGAAGATCGTCCAGGATAAAAAGTGCGGGAAAGTGGATATAGTCTGCACGGATTTTTTATATTTCGTATGTTTTATTTCGTTAAGCATCAGGGCGAATATTATCGGCGCGGGAAATTCTATAAGGAGCATCAGAAGATTCAGCCCCAAAGTATTGAGGAAAACCGAATAAAATTTATCGTCCTTAAAAAATTCCGCAAAATTCCTGAAGCCTATCCAGTTGCTTGCGAAAAGAGTTTTCAAAACGTTTATTTCGCCGTCGCCGTCTTTGAACGCGAGCGTTACGCCGAACATGGGAATATAGGCGAAAACAAACAAAAACAGCGCGGAGAGCGAAGCCATCAGCACCAATTCGTAATCGGCTACGCTCCAAGGTTTTTTATGTTTTTCGGTCTTTGTAGTAACCTCTCTCTTTTCCATATCAATCAAGTTCCCCGCGGGCGATCTTCGCCACCTTTATGCCTTCGTAATGCCACCAGTCAGTGGCGTCCGGCATCCTGCCGCCGTTATAAACGACGAGAACGCTTCCGTCGGAAGGGAGATACGCAACGTCGCTGTAACCGCCGTTTTCATCGATAAGCAGCGATTTATCCCACTTTTTGCCGTCGCGCCCCGTGCGGAGCGTAAGGAACTTCCTCGCGTCGCGAAGGCCTTCTCCGTCGGTAGCGCAATTGGTAAATAAAAATTTACCGTTTGCCGAAGTAAGCCCCGCGGCGCAGATCGGATCGGGAAGATCCTCGTCGAAAACGTAGTCCGACCAACTTCCGATACCGTCGTCGCTCACGGTAATTCCCCTTCTTCTATGCGGCCCGTCGTGACGGAAATTTCTGTATATTTTACCGTCGGACCTCTCCGCGAGAACGCTTTCGCTCGGGTTGAAAAAATCCTGCGTTGACGGCAACAAGTCCCCTATTTCCCACATTATCCCGTCTTTACTGTATAAAGTAGCCATACGGGACGGATAGTGTTTGTTTCTGTCGGCGAGATTAGAAGCGAGCCACACTCCGCACATCATAGTTCCGGACGACGTTATTATTCCGTGTCCCGGTCCGGTACATATCACCTGCCAGTTATATTGCTCGCGCGCTTTTTCAAACGCATAAGTTATCTCCGAAGGGGCGGACCAGGTAATGCCGTCATCAACGCTTTCGATAACGAAGGCGCGGTGATAGTTTTCACAATAGACCGCGTAAATTTTTCCGTTTCCGGCAAAAGACATAAAGCCGTGGACGGTATTGTGTCCTTTGCCCGAAACGACTATTTTTCTGTCGGAAAAGGTATTGCCGCCGTCCATACTCCTTCTGACGGCAATATCCGTTACCGACCAGTCTCCGCCGTGGCGACACTCGTAGTAAACGAGCGCCGCCCCGTCGGCTGTGACCGTAATCCCGGGGATATTATATATGTGGTATCCGTTTTCTCTGTTTCTTTCCAGAATTACGGTTTTCATTCCTGTTATACCTCTCTGCGCTTGCGCATCATAGCCGCGCCGACAAGTCCTGCGACGGCAAATATCAACGATTCGACGGCTATTCCGCCTTTGCATCCGCTATTGCCGCTGCTTTCCTTTGCGGAAACCGCGGGGCTGCCCGTATCGTCGCCTTCGGTTTCGATAACTTTCAGAACTACCTCGAACTTCGCGGTCGCCCCGGTTATGTCGGAAGGCAGCGAATACGTATTCGCGCCGGATTTATCGACCAGATCGCCGTTCAGCGTAACGTAAGATACTTCATAACCCTCGTCCGCTATAACGCGAAGGAAAGTTTCTCCGTAAGGATAATACACCTTTTCCGCAGATAATGCAATATCCAGAATACCTTCGGGAATATTTACTTCGTAAGAAACGCTTATTGCGGGACGACCTTCGACGACCGTTATATTCTCCTCTACTTCTCCGCTCACTCTCCAGTCTGCCGGAGTGAGATCGAAAGTTCTTGTAATCGTTCCGTCCTCTTTGGATATAAGTGCAATATCGCCTATTATCCATTCGAGTTCGCTCGGCGCGGGCTGATCGGGATAAACGACTACGGCCATTTTAACACATTCGCCGAGTTTTCCGTTTACGGGAACGGTGGTTTCGTTATTGCGTATTTCACCGGTAGCGCTGCCTTTGGTGGTATTGAAGAAGGTCAGGCAAGACCAGGGCACCAGAACCGTGGTGTAAGTTTGCCCGGGAATACGTATTTCCTTAGTGTTCCTTATCTCCGCGGTGGTAACGGAACCGCTGCCGGATACAAGATATACGGGCGACGCGGACGAAGGAGTGAATATTTCGCCGTCGGCATCGTAAAATCTTAAGTTAAGCGGTCTGTTTGCCGTTTTAGGATTGCCTACCCTTATCGCTACGCCCAAAGATTCGGAAGTGTTTATCGTACCGAGATCTTCCTTATCGAGATCGACTTCGATATAGCAATTCCCCTTCGCCTGTTTGGTGAAATGTATCCAGATAGAATCTTCGTCGAGAGGGTTTGTTTCCGCAAGATTTAATTCTTTGAGATTGAAATCCTTCAATTCCTTATTGGGAAGGATGGGCGTGACTTCGCTTGCGGACTGCCAGCCTGTTTCCGCTCCGTCAAGCGAGAAACGCGCGGTCGTTTCCTCTTCTATATTTACCTTATTTATCAAAACGGTCATGGTTTTCTCAACCGTTTCGGGGAATACGGGCGCTTCGCCCTCGCCTAAAGTTTTGCCGCCGACGTAAGTAAAATTACTTTCGTTGAACGCGAAGTATATCTTTCCTTTGAAGCCCGCGGGTATTTTGCCGAGTTCCGCCGTGAATGCGGAGCCTTCCTGCGGGTAAAGATTTTCTTCGGCACCCTCAACGTAACCTATGTGAGCGATAGCGCTGCCCTTGTACGCTTCTGCGTCCGAAGGATCTGTAGCCGTCTGCCATACGTTGGTTGCGTCCTCGCTGTCGGTGAGGCATACCGCGTATTCGAGTTCGACTCCGTCGGTATTGTCAACGGTGAAATAGAAGCCGAGATCGTCCGTCTGAACTTTCGCGCCGAGTCCGCTTGCGAAAGGTACCGTGAGTCGGGCGTAGTTGTTAGTCAAAACCTCTTTATCTCTCGTAAGGTTGAACCCTGCGGGGCAATAAGTTACACGCGCCGCTCCGTCGTCAACGCCGCCAAGCGCCGCCGGAATATAGGGAACGGCTTTTTCGGCGGAAGGCGTCCAGATAGTCTGCGCATCCGTAACTTTGGTACCCGCCGTATTATCTATAACGTAAGGGCGGGAAGTAACGGTGTTTTCGTAATCGAGATGAACGAGAGATATTTTACCTACGTTGAACCTGCCGCCTTTATTGTTCGCGAAAGCGGACATAAATATCAATTCGTCAAGGTCGGTAAAATCTACCGCGGCGTAATTTTCAAACGGGAAAATATATTTGCCGTAAAATGTGGTCTTTATCTGGTTGGTAGAAAGAACTTTGCCGTCCTCTTTCACCACGAGCCCGTTGAACACCCAAGCGCGGAGCGGTACTTCGTAGATCATCCCCGCTTCTCCCGCGGCGGAATCAACGTCATTCCAACGGAAGAAACTTTTCTTCGTGTTGCCGTCCATAGTGGCGTTCCAAGCGTAACCGGAGTGAAGATTAACGCCTTTTACCGTATCGCCGTCATTATATCTTGCCACTATCTGTAATCCATAGCAGAAATTCGGCTGCGGAAAAGCAACTTCCACCATAAGCGCGTTGGCTTTTTCGTTGACCGTTTCCGGATAAACGAAGTCTTTTGCCGAAAACGTACCCCAGCCGTAATTCGCTTCCGCCCTGTTCGCGGTGGCTACCGTTTCTATCGATACGGAATCGAACGGCGAGTAAGTGAGCCCCACGCCGACTGCCGTATCCGGACTGATGCCCGCAGTACCGGTTTCATAGGCGTAAGTGCTTGGTTGTTCCGTTTCTTCCGCTTTTGCCAAACCGTTCCCCGCAAGCGCAACGCTAGCGAAAAACAATAACGCAAGCGCGAAAATAACGGAAATTTTCATCGTTTTTGTTGACATTGTTTTCATTTTTCTCCTCCCGGATTTTTTATTGTTTAATGTTTTTACATTAAAGTCGAAATTTTATCAAATACGTCGGTCATTATCGCGTCCCGCTCGACCTGTACCGCGTAGATCATAGTTTTGTCGAGCGTTTCGGCGTATTCGTCTTTATCGTAAGATGGTAAACGAATGGAAGTTTCAACGGTTTTCAAATACCTGCCGTTATCGTTCACCGTAAAGGCGACGGCAGCAACGTCCCATATCACCTTGCTCCACGCCGCGTATTTGCTGTGCGATGCGGCGTAATCGGTTATATTTTCAACGAAATAGTCGCACAGGGCGTTTTTGCCGGAAATGCGGGCTTTCAGTTCCCACTCCGTGGTTATCAGATGATCGACCACGCCCTGACACGGCAACTGAGCGAACGGCACCCCGCTCGACATTACTACCCGCGCCGCGGCGATATCCTGATACATATTGAATTCCCTGTTCCGCCACCACCCGTGCGCCGAACCGCCCAACCAGATAACGGCTATCCTATCTACGATCGTTTCGTCTTTGAGTATCGCGGAGGCAACGTTTGTTATCGCCCCTATCGCTATTATGTATAATCGGTTGCCTCTGTTATAATTTTGCGAAACCCTCAGAATATGATCCGCCGCTGCGCTCTCGACCGGAGTGTATTCGTTTCGCAGAAATTCCCTGCTTCCCTCGAATATCAAAGAGTTGTATTCATCCGTTCCGATATAATAAAGAACTTTTTCTATTTC
>JAFTDZ010000255.1 GCA_017453885.1 Clostridia bacterium | reverse complement strand
TTTCCCTCTCGTACTCCGCAATCATGTTTTTATTTCGCAAACTTTCTTTACTTATCAACATTGCTATGATACTCATAATTTTACCTGATTATATTATACACAACAAATTGTACATTGTCAAATGATACGTAGGGTACCCCAATTATTCCCCAAAAGTTGATTTGAAAGTTTTTTACGCCAAATGATTCGCTATATATATTATGAAAAACTATAATTCAAGGCTGTTTTCTTTGAGAAGAAAATCTAAAATATTCATTATAACGTAGCCTTTTTCGTTTCTCCATAATTTGACTCGATCTTGCGTAACGATAATTTTTTTGAAAGAGTCGTCAATGCGGTCGAGCGATGCTTGTTCCTGTTCCATTTTTTCCTTCGTGGGGATTGAAAAAGCAGATTGAATATAATAACGTTGATTTCCTTTATTACAAACAAAATCGACTTCCAAGCGTTTGGTTTGCCGTTTTCCGTTCTCGTCCCTTATAATGTGTTCTATAATTCCGACGTCAACGTTAAATCCACGCATAACGAGTTCGTTATAAATGATATTTTCCATAATGTGCGTATGTTCCTGTTGACGGAAATTAAGCCTTGCATTGCGAAGGCCGATATCTCCGAAATAATACTTAAAAGGTGAGTTTATATATTTTCTTCCCTTTATATCGTATCTTGAAGATCTTCTGATAAGAAAAGCATCCGTTAGATAATCTATATAAGTCGAAATTGTTTTATCGCTTACGTTTATACCGTTTGAAGAGAATGTTTTTGCAATTTTGGTAGGATTGCTGAGCGAACCGACGGATGAGGCTAAAACGTCTATCAAGTTATCGATTGCAACGTCGCCTCGTAAATTATTTCGTTCGATAATATCTTTTATGTAAGTATTCTTAAAAAGGTTGATTAAATATTCCGATTTTTCCTCGTCGGAATCCATAGTCAAAAGCATAGGCATCCCACCGTAAGCGGAGTATTCGTCCCAGGCGTCGTATTTATCTCCGTCGTATGCAGAAAAAAACTCTGCGAAAGAGAGCGGATTGACATGAACAATATCGCCGCGCCCGCGAAATTCAGTCGATACGTCCGACGATAAAAATTTCGAGTTGCTACCGGTTATATAAACGTCCACATTATTCAGATATAGCAATCCGTTAAGAATTCCGTAAAGGCGGATGGGTGTTTTTGCCTGTATCTCCTTGTCGGATATAGCGAATTGAACTTCATCCAAAAGAAAATAGAAAGTATCAGTTTCGTTGGTTATCTTTGAATAAAGATATTCCGAAAGTTTATCCGGCTCTCTGTATTCTCTGTTTCGATCGTCGTCGAGAGCGAGTTTGATTATATTCTCCTTTTTCACGCCGTCTTTAAGCAGGTATTCGTAGAAAAGATTGTTAAGCAAATAACTTTTCCCCGACCTGCGAAGTCCGGTTATTATTTTTATACTGCCGTTGTTTTTCTTACGAATAAGTTTATTCAAATACAAATCTCTCTTTACTACCACTTCTTTCATAAAAACGCCCTCGTTACGACAAAACAGGTTTTGTCAACTTTTTCCGTAATAAGTATAAGTCATTCAGGTCGAAAAGTCAAGCGCCAAACGCCGATTGCTGAAAAATTTACGTTTTTGTTTAAGTTTGAAGGGGTTACATCCATTTAAGTGTCAGCTTTCGTTTCTTGATACGTCACTTATAAGATTTCCGATTACGAACATATCCCATATTGGCTTTGTAGCTGTCAAGAAAAGTAGACACAAAAAATTTTTTTAATTTATTTTTTCAAAAGCAGACATTCAATGTAATTTTTCCGGTTTTGCGGTTTCGGAAGTGGACACGGTCTTGCAATGTGTCTTCTTACGGCGTTTTTGAACGAATTTCGGTTCTTCGGATAGAATGCGACCGGCAAAAGTATTTTTATGTTCCATTTTGCCTTTGTTGTACCGCTTACGATAGTTGTTCGGCATATCATATTCGATTGCAAAACAGGGACGATGACAGACAATCACCGGAATAAATAGCGGCTGATCGTCGTGTCAAAAGTGCGCCAATCGTCGGATAACTCTTGACAAGTGTTTTTATTTGGTGTATAATCAGAAAAAACGGAGGTAAAAAAATTGACTGGAAAATATAAACCGAGAATTGCCGATTCCATTCTTGAACGTAAGCTCGAGGGCAAAGGCGCTGTTTTAATTGAAGGTCCAAAATGGTGCGGCAAAACTACAACCGCAGAGCAAATCGCTAAAAGCGTTCTTTATATGGATGATCCCGAAACAAGAGAGCAAAATGTCACAATGGTATCAATAAGTCCGAAACGTTTACTGATGGGCGAAACCCCGCGGCTTATTGATGAATGGCAGATTGCTCCTAAACTATTGGATGCAATACGCTTTGAAGTTGATCATAGGAGCGAACTCGGACAGTTTGTTTTAACCGGCTCGGCGATTCCTCCGGACACTTCCGAAATCACGCACTCCGGAACCGGACGCTTCACTTGGCTGACAATGCGGCCGATGACTCTTTTTGAATCAGAAGATTCAACGGGCGAAGTGAGTTTGGGTGCATTGTTCAATGATCCATCGGTTGACGGAGAAAGTAAAACAGAGTTATCGCGTTTGGCGTTTTTGGTTTGCCGAGGAGGATGGCCGCAGGCTGTCGCGATGCGCGATGAAATTGCTCTCGAACAGGCTTTTGACTATTATGAAGGGGTTGTACGTTCTGATATCAACCGTGCCGACGGCATTCGCAAGGATCCTGACAGAGTTATCAAACTGATGCGTTCATTTGCCAGAAATCAGGCTTCGCAAATCGCAAATACCGTTATTGCAAAGGATATTGAAGCGAATGAGTCCGGAACGATGGATGAAGAAACGGTTGCTTTATACATTAAAGCCTTGAAACGGTTATTCGTTATTGAGGATATGCCTGCGTGGAATCCGAACCTTCATTCAAAAACCGCAATAAGGTCTTCTGACACAAGGTATTACGTTGATCCTTCTATTGCCGTTGCAGCGCTCGGGATCGGGCCGGAAGATTTAATGAATGATCTCAACACGTTTGGTTTGATGTTTGAAACCTTGTGCGTCAGGGATCTGCGTGTTTATGCAGATTATCTTAACGGTCAGGTTTATCACTATCGGGATAAAAACGGACTTGAATGTGATGCGGTTGTACACCTTCGCAACAGTGCTTATGGGTTGATTGAAATAAAACTCGGCGGCGAAAAACTGATTGAAGAAGGAGCGGCTACACTAAAGAAATTGAGAGATAAGATCGATACGACTAAAATGAAAGCACCGTCCTTTTTGATGGTTTTGACGGGGAGTGGCAACTATGCCTACCGCCGCCGGGACGGCGTTCTTGTTGTTCCTGTTACAACGCTTAAACACTGAACCGGCAAAATGCTGTCGCAAAATCGACTGTCATAATCTGCTGTAGCACAAAAGGAACAAGCCAATAAGTATATTATTATAAACAACTCCCCGTCGGGAGTGAAAACAAGCATAACGCTTGCCGACAATCCCGACGGGGCATACTTTCGTACCCTACAATGAATTTACAATCCATTAATTTCATTCTTTTAGGGTAAAATCTGGGCATATTTACTCGGGGTAAATCAAAACGAACAAACGTATTTTATACCCCACTTTTTCAGGTGTTTGCAGATTCTTTTTTTATGATACTATTCCGATTCCGGCTTTCGTTGTTCTCCGTTTGTTCTCCAAATGTTGTTTACTGTTTTTCTAAATAAATTATTTTTTATGTTTTTTGTCATTCAAGTCTTTTTATACCATAGATTTAATGAACTGTCTGTTTTTTCTCAAAGTGTTGCACTTTAAAGTATGATTCACCCGTTAAAACTGTAGGTTTTGGTTTGCGTTAAACAAACCTGCGCTTATATTATAAAGAGAATCCCGCGCCACCTGTACGGCATGGGATCCCCTTATTATTTGAAATTCATTTATTCTGCGCCGAAAACATATCTGTGTATCCTGTAAGAAAACAACACCTTCCAGTCAACACCCGTTTCGCTCATAGTGTACGCCACCTCTATGTTTCCGTCCGGCTTCCATCCATATGCATCGCGGAAAAAACAGCAGTTATGGTTACGCTGATAGCCCGTAGTACTCTCCTCAAGCGTGAACAACTCGTTCCACTTGAGCTTTTTATATTGAAAAACGTACCCTAACTCTTTACCCGTAGGGTTATCGAGATAATAAACTTTTGACTTATAGGGTACATTCGTGGGCCACTCGATCTCGCTGTACGGATGTGTGTTGCATACCATGTAGAATCGATCTTTGCTCTCGTCGTACATGAATTGAGCGTTGCAAATTGAGTCTTTATCGTTTCCGTTAAGATCGAAAACCCCAGAATTTCTAACTTCCGTCTCATAGATGCCCTTCGGATTTTCAAGATCGGAAAAATCCCACATCTCGAGCTTTTGCCCCGTTCCGCTCCTTCCGGTGTAAAACAGAAGAACTTTGCCCTTTTTGTCCAAGCTTACCAGACTGCACTGCCCCCATCCCCAGACGAAGTTCGATCCGTTGTAACGATAGTCTGGATAATACTTGTAAAAATCATATAACGGGCTTATTTCGGGAACGTCTATCCACGGACCATCAACGGTTTTGGATATCTTGAACCCGAACATATTCGCACTGTTGTCCTTGGTCTTACAACCGAGGACAGCCATAAGATAATTATATGTTTCTCCCCTATACGCAAATTCACCCTTTATGACCTCGGGATCGCATATGTTGCCGGAATAATACGTGTTTCTCTCGTAGCCGAGAATAATCTCTCTCGGGCTCCAATACCAAACTCCGCCTACGCGCTTACCTTTTCTATAGGCAATGTGGTCGTCGCCGCCGATATTCTCTATTACGCTCGAACAATACCAAACGTAAGCATCGTCGCCATCTACTATAATGCTCGGACAGTAATTGTATATACGTGCGCCTTCCGGCTCGTCGAACATTAACCCGTTTTCACCCTCGGCTACGTAGCCATCCGGCACGCCTTCGGGCGGTTTTGTCGCGTTTACTTCATTCTCCGTCGAACATGATGACATTGCGATTAACCCTCCGAAACAAGCGATCAATAAAAAGATTACTATTTTTCTCACTATAAATCCTCTTCTTTGCGGAGTTGTACCGTTCAGGTGCGGCTCCGCCTTATATACGTTAACGTCTTTTACGCCTTACAAGCGCCAACCCGCCGAGCGCGACGAGGAACAACAGCGCCGACCCCGTTCCGACAGTTGAGCCGCAACCGCCTGACTTGCTCTCGTGAGTACCGTCGTCCGACGAGATCGAAGGTGCAACGGACTCTTCAGCACTTTCTTTGGGCTCATCTATGCTTCCCGGTTCGGGCTCGACGTAACCCGGCGTATCCTCTTCCGCTTCGCGGGCAAGTTTGAAATTCGCCCTGTGCGTTTCGCTTCCCGGGCAAGATACCACTGTGCCGTCGGCACCGGGGATCCCAAGTTGCTCATCGGTAAGGGAAACCGGTACGAAGACTCGTTCGAATACTTCATTTTCAAGATCGACGGTAGCCATCGCCCCGACGCACATCGCTCTGCCGAGACCGTAGAGCATGTCGAAGGAAAGTACGATCTTGCTTATTTTACCCATTTCATCGTCGGGTTCGATCTCTTCCCCGCGATAGACGTTGGATGCATAGAAATGATCGACGGGAATAAACAGCGTACCGTAAGCCCCCTCGCTATAATAGAAGTTGCCGAAGAGCGTAGCTATTCCGACGGGTACGCCGTCGCTGACGAACGTATAATCCGCCGCCCCGTGATTTGCCGTCCATACGCCGCCGTCTTCATCTATCAAAAGAACTCGGAAATAACATTCGCCGGAAATGCACTGAACGTTGAGAGCAAGACCGTCTTTAAGATCGATCGCTTCGGAAAGGGTAATTTCAATATTGCCGTAATCGTCGCCATAATCCGCGGGATTGGTAGCAACTCCGCCCTCGAACGAAGTTTTGATGTTAATAACCAGTTCATCCGTCCAAACTTCCGAAAGCCTGACGCCGCCGAACCTAACATATGAATAGGAATATTCGTCGTATACAGTTATACCTTCGTCACACACCACGGCGTCATCCGTAACGAGATGTTCGTCGACATTGAACGAAATGACGTCCATAACCGTCTTTACTTCACCCGTTTCGGCGCGGAATTCATGCAGCGAAACTATGGGCTTTACCGTTTCGGCAATCGCGGTGAGATCCATGTAGACAGGATCGGCGCCGAAAGCGTTCGCCACGCCTATTTTATAATCGAAAGAATTAGTGTGTCCGCCGTCAAAGCCGAAGCCGAAAGAACAGAGAGTCGTCGCGTCAGGCGCATAGGTCTTGACAGGAAAATAGAGTACGCCTTCATACTCCGATGGAATAACCACCCAGCATCCCCATTTATGCTCGACGACAGGCGCTTCTCCGCCACCCGCCGGAACGTTAGATATATTGCCGAACTCGCCCAACATTGCCCCGTTCACAAAGAAATGAATATAGGTGAAATCCTCTGAAACGTTGCACTCGTTCATCTTGACGTAAACGGCAATCTGATCGGTCGCGGTCAACATAGGTCCGTTACCGGTCACGAACGATGCTTGCACGTTGCCTGCGGTGTTGCCCGCAGTAGTAGGCGTTATCGATGCGCCGTCGTCTGCGGAAAACGAAACGCCCGCAGTGGGAACGGAGGACGAGCCAACGACGTCACAGCCGAATATCTCGTTTACGGTAATCTCCGCATAATGCGTCGCGTCGAATGTAAATTCGAACGAATCTATCGAGGTAATATCGCCGAGATAGCTCTTTGCAATGTAGATAATGCCGTCGAAGTCACCCGGAATGAAAAACCATGTCGGCCACTTGTTGTCCACCGAAGTGTAATCGCCTTCGCCCCTGTTGTATACGGGAAAACTGTCGAAATCGTCCGTGCCGATTATCTTGTCGTTGACGGAAATCGTGGTGACAACATAAGGATCGCCTTCATTTGCCCCGGTGACCGTCATATCAACTGCGAGATAATCCGAATCGAATGTCACGGGGTCATAAGTTACGGTAACTTTTCCCTCTTTGCCTGCTTCGGATGTAACGGTAAATCCGTCTGTCACCTTTACGCCGTCTGCAACGGCTACAAGATTATTATCGTTGACTATGGGCATACCCTTCACGTCGCCCTCATTCTTACAGCCGAATACGTCCGTAAGAACGAGTTCGCCTGTATGACGACCATCGAATTCAATCCTCAGACTTGAGACATTATCCACTCCGCTGAGAATTGACTTCGGGAAATAAACGGTACCGTCAAATTCGGGAGTAATGAACATATATCCTCCCCATTTGATCTCCTGATCTGCCGTTCTCACGCCGCTCCTGTCGTAAGCCGCCAACGCAATGTAGTCGTTTTCTCCTACAATATGTTTGCCGTTCAAATACATCTTGACGGGCAAATATGTGTCCCCGTCGGCATTTTCCACATATGTGACCGTCATCGATATTGCGAGATACTCGTAATCGAACGGTACGGGATTCTGTGTTATGGTTACTCCTTTGCCCTCGGAATTTGCGCCTATGAGAACTGTAAATCCCTCTCTGTCTTCCGACACGGTTTGCATGACTACGCCGTCGTCGCAAGCGGCGGGCTCATCGGCGAGTGCCCCGATCGCGCCGAAAGGCGTCGCCGCAAGCGTAAGCGCCGCTAACAGCGCAACAGCTTTGTTTTTGAATATTTTTGCCTTCATCGATCTTTTCTCCTTTATTTTATTTTTTTGTAAAACGGATCAATCTGTCCGTAAAACTATCCATAAACGATCTCGCGTCAACCGAAAGCGAAATCTCCACCGCAGGAAGACATTCGTTTTCACAGTCTACGCTCACGGTATACCCCCTCATTCCGTTTTCCAACGGAACGTATACTCTCTTCCTGACAAAGTGCGTAAAGTCGCCGTATAGCGTGGCTATCGCAAGCGCGTCGTGCATTATAGGGGTGCGCTTGTTATCCTTTATCCCTATGTCGAGCATGCCGTTCAGAAGCTTGCCAAGCTCGCCGCCGAGAGATCTTATCTTGTCAAGATCCTCGCCCGCAAGTTGCGTTATCCTCGTGCAGTTTGCGCCCACCGTCTTTACGGGAACGCCGCTCGAATATACCGCCCTCGTCGCCTCGGGATCGCACATAACGTTCCATTCCGGGCAAACCTCTCCGTAAAATCCGTTCATCAGGAGTATGCCTGCAAACTTAGCAAAGGACTTCGGTCTGCGCGCATATGCCGCCGCAATGTTCGTGAGAGGACCTATGCCTACAAGAATAATCTCTCCGGGATATTTGTCCGCACTGTCGAGCAGAAAGTCCGCCGCGTCGCCATCCTCTATCCCGAATTTTTTCATGCTACCATCGTAATGTCTGATGTCAATCAGTCCGTCCTTGCCGCGCTTCTCGTATTCAAACTGTGTCATACGTTCTTTGATCGGCTCGTTTATTCCGGCGTAAACCGGCACGTCGTTCCGTCCTCCGAGAGAGAGTACCGCCTTTGCTATATGCGCGCGTTGAACAGCGTTTTTATACACGGTAGTCACCCCTATAAGTTCTGTCTCGGGTGTTGCCATAGCAAGCGCTATCGCAAAAGCGTCGTCTATGTCGTCCCCTATATCCGTGTCTATAATTATCTTGTTGATCTTCATTATGAATAAATTTCCTTTAATCCATGTATTTTTCGGGTATTTCGAGATTGTAATCCGTATTGCCGCGAATATTCGTCACTTTAAGCGATGAGTAGCCGGATTCGGGATCGTTTGCAGGCCATGCAAATTTTATGCCTATCTTATTCTTGTATTCCTTGAACGACTTATCGTTGAAGGCGAGAAGCCTATCGCTTCCGAGCCTCTTGCATGACGCCACTACGGATTCGTACATATTCATCGCCTCTTCGCCGCTCGTCGCGCTGATTATCTGCGGTAAGTACGTTCCCCATTCGTTGGCTATCTTGGTGCTTATATTATACATTTCCTTATAGTCGGGATCGCTCACGTCACTGACATAAGCAAAACCCTTTGAGGCATACGTATAATCGCTTATAGCCGCTTTTATGTTCCAATCTATATAATCGTTGAAACCGTTGAGCACCGCTCCGTCCGGGCTTGCAAGCCTCGGGTACATAGGGTTTACGAAGACGTTGGAATACATAAATCCGTACTGTGCGACCGATCCGCTTATTATGTCTTCATCCACCTCGTCGCTCCACCTTATCTTTCCGTATTTATAGACCTTTCCGTTAACAGTAGCACCCGGCTCGATCTCATATGTGAACGTTTCGCCTTCGACACCGAAGAAAAGTGATTGCCCTTCGTCGGAATAGAGATAATCGAAGAGCTTTATAACTCTGTCGGGGTGCTTGCAGTTGGACGTTATCATGCTGAACTGCCAGCCGTTACCGGATAAGTCCGTGAGAAGCGGCGTCTCTTTTTTGTCGTTGGTGATGACGACGGGAACATACTCTATGCCGTTTTTATAAGCGTTTGCAAACGACGCGGTATATAACTGCGGCGAACCTATAAACGCAAACGGCATTCCCTGTTGCAAATAAGCGCTTAACGTGCCGTACTGCGCGGTGAAATTAGCGGGACTTATAAGCTTTTCGCGGTAAAGGGTATTGAGGAACATCAACCCGTCCCTGTAATTCTCCTGTTCGTATGCGTTGAGCAAATTGCCGTTCTTATCTTCGCTCGGGACAGCAAAATACTCCATCAGCCAGGTTATGCCGTTGCTTCCCTTCGACGAAAACGTATCAAGCATAAACGTGGGATTGCTATCCGTCAACTTATAGCGCGTCTTTACCCACTTGCACATTTCCAAAAAGCCGGATGCGGTAGTGACGTCTCTCGTCGGAAAAGTACGCGTATACTGATCGAGATAATCCCTTCTCACCACCATTGCGCCGTTGGAATTGAGACCTTTCCCCTCCTGCTCGCGGTATGCCGCCATGTCTGACTCCGTGTAAAAATGGTTGGGTAAACCGTAAATGTTTCCGTCGGACATTTTAAATGCAGCCTTTATATCGGGGTCTAGCCGCGCGAGCAGACTCGGCGCATATTTTTCGGCAAGCGTCTGAATTGGATAAGTATACCCATCCATGGCGAGTTGAAGGCTCTCTTCGCTAGAAGCACCGACCGTTACTACGTCAGGCAATTTGTTACCGGCGACCATGGTGGAAAACTGTGCGCCGTCATCGGTTATCGGAGTGATGAAGTTTATCCGACACTTAGTCTTTTCGTATATTCTCTCCGCCACGAGAGTGCCTTTTTGCGCGGCGTTTCCGTAGCTTGCAAAATTGACAAACCAGTCTATGGTGTATTCTTCGGCATTTTTATCGAGCTGAAGCCAGCTGTCGGATTTGTCGTCTGCATATCCCTCGTCGGGATATACGAGCCCGGCTCTTTTGCCGCAAGAACCGAGCGACGCGATCAATAGCACGCTTGCGGCGGCAAGAAATGTTGCAATTAGTTTTTTCATTATTTCTCTCCTTTTCAAGATTTTAATTATTCTTCATTACCCCTTTACGGATCCCGCGGTTATCCCCTGTGAAAAACATATTTTCTGAATTACGGGATAAAGCATTATAACGGGTATGCTCGCTATCACGATGGAAGCATACGAAATCGTGACCGGAATTGTGTCGTTCAGTATCTCCGGCGGGAGATTACTCGTCGAAGACGGCGCCGACGACAGCAGTATAAGCCTCATGAGGTAATATTGAAGTGTGTGTAACGATTTGTCAACGGTGTACAGCATGGTGTCGTAATAGCTGTTCCAATGCCCTACGGCAATCCACATTCCCACCGTTGCGAGCACGGGCTTTGAAAGGGGGATATATATTCTGAGAAACACGGTGAACTCGCTCGCCCCGTCTATCATCGCCGCCTCTCTGAGTTCGCTGGATATGCCGTGATAGAACGTGGAAATAATTATCATATTATACACGCTGTACAAACCCGGTATCACATATACCCAGAACGTGTCATACAGCCCGAGGTTAACGATGAGTAGGAAAAAAGGTATAAGCCCGCCACCGAAAAACATCGTGAATATATTGAACCAATAAAACACGGGTTTTGCTATAAGGTCTTTGCTGTGCATCGCATACGCTACCATAGCCGTAAAAAGAAGGGAAGTCACTGTGCCGACTGCCGTGCGCGCAAGCGTTACACCGAAAGCAACATATAGTTCCGGATCGCTAAAAACCACCTTATAGGAGCTTAAACTCCAGCTTCTGGGTAACAAAAACACGCCGCCTGCATTATAGTCCCGCCCGTCGCTCAGCGATCCGATAACTACAAACCAGAACGGGTACAGCAATAAAATCAGAAACACGAACATAAGCGCATACAGCAAAATGTCGAATGCCGTAAGCCGTATCTTCTTTTTTTGGGGTCTGAGATCCCACCGTTTTTCAGCGTACATCAATACAACCCCCTACCCGTAATTTTTTTGCTTATAAAATTGCTCGACGCAAGCAATATCAGCGCCACGAGCGACTGAAACAATCCGACTGCCGTTGTGTAGGAATAAAGCCTGCCCGATATACCCTGTTTATAGACATATGTGGCAATCACCTCGCTCTTTGCGGTGTTCACGGCATTCTGAAAGACGTTGATGTGCTCAAAAGAATTGTTTAACAGCCCGCTTATGCTCAAAAGCAACGATACCGTGAGCATAGGCGCTATCGACGGAATGGTTATCGCCGTGATCTGTCTGAATCTGCCCGCGCCGTCAAGCTTGGCGGCTTCGTATAGTTCGGGATCTATCCCGAGGATTGCCGCCGTATATATCACCGAAGACCAACCCGTTCCCTTTAACAGCGACGAGATCGAAATGTTCGCCCAGGCAAATTTCGCCTCGCCGAAGTTGATAAAATCGTCTTTACCTATTATGCCGAGCGCCCGCAAAACGGGATTGGCGATGCCCATATTCATATCCAGAAGGGAAAGCAGTATGCCGCCAAAGACCACCCAGGATAGGAATGTGGGAAATATCGCTATAGACTGCACCGTTCGCTGATAGGCTCGATGTCTTATCTCGTGTATCAAAAGTGCGAATACTATCGGCGCAGGGAAGTTTATAAAGAGCATCAGAATATTCAATCCCAAGGTATTTGTAAGGATATTTTTAAAGTTGTAGTCGTTAAAAAACCTTTCAAAATTAGCAAATCCGACCCACTTTCCGCTTATGAGGACGTCGAGAATATTCAGCTCTTTGTCGCCGTCTTTAAATGCGAGGGCAACGCCGAACATCGGCACGTATGCAAAGACGATAAGAAATGCAGCTCCGAACATCGCCATTATAAAGAGTTGGATCCTGTTTTTTGTCCAAACCTTCTTTTTTTTGATAACAATTTTGTCCATGATTGATCGCCTTTGTGTTTCTTTCGCTTCTATTATAACACATCCTTACCTTTTTTGAAATATTAAAAATAATCTTTTTTTTGTGAAAAACGACTGTCCTTGAGTGCTTAGGCATCAAAAAAATCGGGAAAACGAACGAAAAAATCATATTTCCAACGTTTTTGGTTGTCGTTTGGTTTTTAGAGATATGTATTTTTTTATTGCAAAAAAGCTTTTTCGATGTTATAATTGATTTTGTAAACGGCGCGGTGACTGCGCGACGCATGTCGGATACGGCACACAAAAATAGAGGGGAAAAGATAAAATGGCAAAATTGCTCTATTTCTTTTTAAGTAACTTTGAGGAAAAACATACGGTTCCGAGCCACAAACACATGTGTTATGAGCTCGTATACTATACCCATGCCAAAGGAAAGAGCTATTACCAAAAGGCAAGCAGTCCGGCGAAAACAGATATAGATTTTACCGAAAACGCGGCGATAGACCGCTCTAACCTGCTGACTTTTTCGGACAACTCCTTCATAATTTTTCCGCCAAACGTCCTGCACGACGAAAGAACAGAACGTGCCGCAAGCGTGTTCTCGGTAGGATTTTATGCTGATACCGAAACGGAGAAAGACTTAGCCCGCTTCGCGCTGAAAGTGTTTACCGATACGGATTTTTTTATCTGGAAATACATAAAGTCTTTAAAAATCGAATTTTCTGAAAAAAAGTACGGCTATAAGTCGATGCTTGACTGTTTTGTCACCGAGATGCTCATTTCGGTGTTCCGCAGGAACAATGAAAAGCCTAACGGCTTTGGAATAGATTATGTAGTAAGGTATATCGACGAATACTATATGACAGACATAGACGTAGACAGCCTTGCACAAATGAGCGGGTACAGCCCGTCGCGTTTCAGAGTTCTGTTCAAAGAAAACATGGGGCTGTCGCCCAAAAGTTATATATTAAACAAGCGATTAGAGCACATAAAAGATGACTTAAGATCGACCAGTGCCCCTCTAACGCAAGTGGCGTATGAAAACGGATTTTCCGACTACTATCAATTTTCCGCTTTTTTCAAGAAAAACGTCGGCGTGTCGCCCAAGGAATTCCGCGCGGGACGGGAATGAGCGAAAAAAAGAATACAAATCATTCCTCAAACAGTCCCAAAAGAAACATAAAAGGCACCGTTTAATCCCGATTTGTATTACTCTCGGCAGCAAGATCGAAGTTCATATCAAACGAATAACGGCTAGTTTTATTCAGAATATTAGAATAAGCGCAAACGTTAAAAAGAATATGTACAAGGCATTTCTCCGTATGTGTTTCAATGTCTTTTATCAAAATAAAGATGATCACGGCAAAAATTTTGCATTTCTATACGACGATAATCTCGACGGATACACCCTTTCTCCCGCTTATGATTTAACGAAAACACCCGAAAAATACGAACACGAAATGACCGTAAACGGCATCGGCAATCCCACGAAAAAAGATTTGCTTGCTGTCGCCGAACAATTCAAACTATCAAAAACAAAATGCAAGGAAATCATTGATTTAACAGAATATTTTTGCAAATAAGTTTTATCAAAACAATACGCCCGATAAACGTTTTTGTTTCGTATCGGGTTTTATTATTTCAGATATTCCGACGGATCCATTTCCGCGTATGCCTGTAACTTCGATGTTGTAGCAAAATTGTTTGTTTCCTCTATTTCCAATATCATTCTATATATAATGATTATAAAAATTTGACTATAAGATAAACGGATACAAAAAAAATAATTTTTTGCTTGTGAGTATAGCGCGACACCTTGTATATATAACGAGCGGCGGCGCTGACGCGCCGCCGTACAAGGTGCCCTGCCCCGCGAAAAATATTTCGCGGGGACCCCGAATGATAATACAGACCTGACTGAAAATATTTTATAAAACAAACAGGGCTCCCGTAAAGATTTTCGCAGAAAATGTTTGCGGGAATTATCGGCGCGGCGGTTTACGCTTATCCGCTTGTAAACCCGCCGCGCTTTCGCTTTTTATTACCCTTTCTCTTTTTCTTTGAATCACAAAAGCCGCCTTTATCTAACGTTAAAGGCGTTTTTTATTGTTTTCTGTTTTGTATGTCTTACGCTATACCCATGCCACCGGCGGTACAGTATTTCGTCTATGTACTCGAAGTCGTTTCTGCCGAACGTACCCTCGAAAAAATCGTTGCTGTGCGTAACCTGCATTTTATGTTGAGAAGTAGAAAAGTCCCGCTTTTCGAATATTTTCCCCACCATCTCTCCGTCCGGAACGTATAACAATCCGTGGAAATGTAACCGTCCGCTCTCCGGCGCGCGCTCGAATATTCCCATATATTTCCAACCGTGGCGGGTATGTAGGTTTGAAAGGCATTTACGCAACTTCTTTCTGAAACTCTCCTCGGATTGCTTGTTATCGTCGTATGTAAAAGTTACAAAATAATTCCAGTGGTTCAGGTACGCTTTTCGCTTAAAGCGTTTCGCCCTGA
>JAFTDZ010000254.1 GCA_017453885.1 Clostridia bacterium | reverse complement strand
CGTTTTTGTGAGAAAAAGGCGGTTTTTACAGTATAAGTTCGATAATTCCGAGCGCGAGCAAAAGTGCGGGCCCCGCCTTTTCGCCCGCGTTTTTCAATAATCTTCCGCCGGAGAGGAACGCGCCCGTTTCCATAAACAGGTAGTGGAAAAGCGTAACGGCGGCAATTATTTCCCAACCTTCTCCCCGCAAGGCGGAGAACGCGCAGGCGCAAGCGCCGTCAACGCCTATGCCGATCCCCGTAACTATAGCGGCGGCAGGCGTGATTGCCCGCCTTTTTCGCAGAGGAAACGAGGTTTCTTCCCTTTTTATAAGCCCGTACAGCGCTACCGCCGTTATCGCGGCGCCGCCCGCCTTTTCGGCAATATGCGGCGTGAAGTCCTTCAGAACTTCAGCGAAAGCGAAAGCCAGCGCGCACATAAACCCTACGGTTAGCGCCACGGCAAGTATCAGCCGCCGAGTTTTTTTTCCTTCGCCGCCCGCGCGGAAAGCGGCGCCCGTAAACAGCCCGTCGAGGCTGACCGTTACGGAAGTTAAAAGCGTAAAATAAAAGCGCATAGTGTTTCCGTCAGTAAAAATCTTCTTTTATATTTTACGCGGGGCGCGCAGGAAAGGTGAAATTTCCGCTTTCAAAAGATATTTTTACAAATCGTTTCAAAAAAAACTTCAAAATGCGTAAGTAGTGTTTGACATTTGAAAAATTATAATGTAAAATAATATGGATTCTTATAATAGATTGCGTACGCGCGATCTAAAAAGGAGTAAAGATGAGAAGCAAAAGATTTATTACTTTAGTGGCGATCTTCGTGATCTCGCTGCTTGCAAGCGTCGCCGCGTTCAGCTTCACCGCCTTTGCGGACGAGGAAGATACCTCTTTCACGGCGAGCGATTATTTTACGACGGGCAGCGATATCGTTTCCGTAGAAGACGGCAGCCTCGTTATAAATTTCACTAAAGAGAATGCGAAAGTCGTTTCCAAATACGATTTTTACCTGCCCGACGTGACTGTGGACGTTACCGCGCCTACGGGCGTTACCGTAAAAGTCAATACCGAAGGCGCTACTGCGGCCGGTAAACTTGAAATAACCGCGGAATTCGCCGACGGTACAGATAGCGGAAAGGTCGTTATAAATTCAATATCGAGCGCGAAAAGCAACACCGATCTGTATATGATAGACGAAGGCTCCTTCCAACCTTTGACCGGCGCGGTCTATTTTGCGGACGATTTCACCTTCGCATCCCTCGACGCCGCCGTTACTTACGAGCAACTCTGGGGCTATAACTACAGCGGCGTAAACTTCTCCGTCTATCACGGCTTCATCAACTTCGAAAAGAAGATCGTAGTTGCGTATAACGACGGCGTTACCGCTTTCGAGGCGAATGCGGCCGATATGGTCAAGTATATCGATGGAACCGAAACGAACGACGAAGTTTCTGTATATTCCGCCCCCGCGACCGTTAAATTCGTTGACAACTCCGAGGACGCCGGCAAGACCGTAAAGGCTTACTGGGGTTACGTTTACAACGGAGAATTCAAATACGAGAGCAAAGCCCTCACCGTTAAGAAAGAACTCGACGAGAAAGCGCCCGCTTACGAAGACATAACCGCGTTTTTCGGCAGCGAATACGCCGCTTACAATACCGAAACGGTCGATAAACAGTTGAAGAGCGACGGCAAGTATTATCCGATAGGTTCTTCCACTTACTTCTACGTTATACCGAACAGCGAACTCAGGAACAAGGGAGTAGAGGCGTTCGAGCCGTACTTCAAAAAATACGTCAAGAGCGAATACTTCTCGAGCGACGACCTCACCGCGGTAGTGTATTATAAATTGCCGGGGAGCGACAGTTTCACCAAACTTTCCTCTACCACTTCTTATAAAAGGTTTTCACTCACCAAACTCGGAGATTACGAATACTACGTTCTCGCTTCCGATCCTATGGGCAACGAGATGGAGATAGACGAGGAATGGGAACTCAGGACGGTGGCCGGCGTTTACGGTTATTACGACGACAGCGGCGTTTTGCAGGTTCCTGTATTCGGTTTTACCATGGGCAACGCGGGGCCGAGCGTCGAACCGGGCGACAGTTATCAGGTACCCGGCTACGTGAAAACCGCCTATACGAAGGTAAGTACCTTCACCACGAAGGGGAGCGACGTTTCCGCCACATATACCCTTTGGTACAACACGGGCAACGTGGGCGATAATTCCTTCCCCGTAACTTCCACCAACGACGAGTGGAGAACCGACGCCGCAACCGCCGGTTGGCACGAGATAGGCACGGAAGAGGCTTTTGCCGCGGCAAAGAGCGCGATAGGTTGGACAGACGACGATTACGCGACACTCAACTGGAACGATTCTTCCCTCGCCTTCACCCCCGCAAAGACCGGTTCTTACGTGGTGGTCTGCGCCGTTTCCGACAGCGAGGCGCTCACCGCTTACAACAATACCGCGGTAATTTCCGTAGTCAGCGAAGTGGAAAGAGTGAAGATAAACACCACTTCCGTATGGTTCCAGAACAACTGGAAGTCCCTGCTGTTCCTCGGCATAGCCGTTCTCTCCCTCGCGGGGATAATCGTCCTTCTGTTCGTAAAACCGAAGGAAACCGCGGAAACCGAAGAAAACGAGTGATCCGCGTAGATCACGGCATAGCGAAATAACTGCTCGCGGCGCGGAAATTTTCTCTTTCGCGCCGCGTATCATATATAAACCGCAAAAAATCAAACGCGGTAAATAAAGTATCGATATTTATATAGCCTTTAATTTGAACGGGCGTTATAATATATTAAGGTCGATCTCCGAACCGTTTTCACAAAAGGCCTCAAAATGGGGCTTTTTCGTTTATCGGCGGTAGGGAGCGGCGCGCCGCTTGCAAAACCCGCGTGAAAATGTTATAATATGCAAAATAATCGTTATTGAGGAATTATGCTCGATAAATTATACGGCGCCCTCGGCGGGAACTCGTCCGTCTCCGCGGTGATAATCTCCGTGGCGATAATGCTTTTTGCGGGTTTCCTTATGACGAGGCTGACCAAACTCGTAAAATTGCCGAACGTTACGGCATATATACTCGCGGGGATAATCATCGGCCCTTACGCGCTCGACCTCGTTCCTACGGAAGTAGTTAAGGGGATGGATTTCATTTCGGACATAGCGCTCGCCTTCATCGCTTTCGGCGTGGGGGAATTTTTCAGATTCTCCGCTATAAAGCGCAACGGCGCGAAGGTTATAGTTATAACCGTTCTGGAAGCGCTCGTCGCGTCGCTCGCAGTGTTTATCCTCACGTTTTCCATTCTCGGGTTGGGGTTGCCGTTCTCGCTTATTTTGGCGGCGCTCGCCTCGGCAACGGCGCCCGCTTCCACCATGATGACCATTCGGCAGACGAAGGCGAAAGGGGATTTCGTCGATACTCTCCTGTCCGTCGTGGCGCTTGACGACGTGGTGAGTTTGCTTGCGTTCAGCGTGGCTGTTTCTATCGGTTTAGCCGCGATAAGCGGGGCTTTTTCCGTCGGCAACGTGCTTTTGCCGCTCGGACTCAACGCCATAATGATAGGCGTGGGGGTACTGTTCGGTTTCCTTCTGAAATTCCTTATGGCAAAGCGTTCTACCGATAACCGGCTTATAGTTTCGGTCGCTTTGCTGTTCGCCATCTGCGGGATAGGCGCCGCGTTGGACGTTTCTCCCCTGCTCGGCTGCATGGCTATGGGCACGGTGTATATAAACGCTTCGGACGACGAGAGGCTTTTCAAACAATTAAACTATTTCAGCCCGCCGATACTCCTTTTGTTCTTCGTTGTATCCGGGGTGAATTTCCGGCTCGACGTGCTTGTGGATATGGCGAGCGCCATAAACGGAATACCCATTCTCGTTATAGGCGTGCTGTACTTTGTGGTGCGTATCGTAGGCAAATATGGCGGCGCGTATCTCGGTTGCCTTATAACTAAAAAGCCGAATAAGGTGCGCAACTGCCTCGGCCTCGCGCTTATTCCGCAGGCGGGCGTGGCGATAGGGCTTGCGGCGCTCGGCGCGAGGATACTCGGCGGCGACGCGGGCAGCGTGTTGCAGACGATAATCCTCTCCTCGAGCATTCTCTATGAACTTATCGGGCCCGCTTCGGCAAAACTCGCGCTGTATCTGTCCGGCTCTTACGGGG